>JAGGWR010000174.1 GCA_021163445.1 Candidatus Tharpella aukensis | reverse complement strand
TGGATGCAGCGTTATTTCGACCATTTAAGTAAGGGGAGCCGAGCTGAAAAGGCCAGACTTGTAATTGAACGGGTTCCGGCCCGGCTGGAGTGCGCTCAATGTGGTGAGATTTTTCCCTTTACGACAGCTCAGGATGAAAGTAATGCCTGCCCGGCATGCGCCGCCAGTGATTGTCGTCTGATTGCCGGCCAGGGTTATTTTGTCAAGAACCTGGAGGCTTTATGAGAGGTTTTATAAGGAGGTTTAATATAATATGAGTGATGAAATTCGCTTGATTGAGGTGAAAGAGGAGATCTTTGCCGATAACCGCAAAGTTGCTGATGCTTTACGGGAGCGCTTATTAAAGGAGAAGACTTTTTTGCTCAACCTGATGGCCTCTCCCGGAGCCGGTAAAACCAGTCTGGTTGTCAAAACTATCGCCGGGTTGTCTCAGGAACTCAAATTGGGAGTGGTTGAGGCCGATATTGATTCTATGGTTGATGCTGAAACCGTGGCGGCGGCCGGGGTTCCGGCGGTACAACTGCGCACCGGCGGCTTTTGCCATGTCGATGCCTCAATGGTGGGCAAAGGTCTGGAAGGGTTGGCGGTCGAAGATCTTGATCTGGTTATTCTTGAGAATGTCGGCAATCTTGTTTGTCCCGCCGAATTTGATACCGGGGCTCATAAAAATGTGATGATTTTGAGTGTTCCCGAAGGCGACGATAAACCGCTTAAATATCCCCTGATGTTCTCTATTTGTGATGTGCTTATTGTTAATAAAATGGATTATCTGGAGTTTTCCGATTTTAACCTCGAAAAAATGCGTGAGCGGGTATTAAACCTTAACCCTGACATCAAAATTATCCCGCTATCCTGTAAAACCGGTGCCGGTATTAAAGAGTGGCTTGACTGGCTGCGTTTGGTTGTTGCGAGTCAGGAGGCTTGACAGAAGTGCATTGATCGTCTATAGGGGCTCTTAATAGAATAAAATATTATTTCAGAGTCGCGCACTATTTATGAAGACGCGATAATAGGGAATGCCGTGTAATTCGGCAACGGGCCCGTCGCTGTAACCGGTAACGAACACCGCAATAAAGTCACTGCACTTATGGTAAAGTGTGGGAAGGCGCGGTTAGTAGGTTTGAGCCGGAAGTCAGAAGACCTGCTTTGAAATAAGGTTCGAGTGCAGCCATAATCGGTGGAACGGTGTGGTAATTGTTGTGTGCTCTTACTATACTTCGTGATTAAATCAGGGAATCCCGAAGAGCTGGCTGCAGCTTTTCGGGATTTTTTTATGTTTTTTTCAAACTGTCTCGAAGCGGGGACATACCTCCAGACCGGGCGTTCACCCTAAAGAGGCATAAGAGCCCGTGGCGAGCTGAGCTGTGTCCTCCTCGAAGAGGGCGAAGCAAAGTTCGCCGCCATTTGTTATAGCTTTATGGTGGCTATCTGAATAGTTGTGTTTTATGAATAGATTAGGTGTTTTTTAGTGAAAGATTGTCTCTCTCTTCAATTAAAGTTTTTGTTTGTTTACAGGTTTTGCCTGTGTCTGTGCCTGGGTGTGATTTTCGTTTTATCGGTGGCTTCGCCCCGGCCTGCGGCGGCCGAGGAAAACTCTCTGGTGCTTGATGATATGGTTGTCGAGGCGACAGGGTTGTCTGATGATTTTCGGACCGGCGATGTTGATCCCGGACAGTTGACCTCGTTTTCATCAGTTATCAACCTTGATGATATTGATCCCGGTATTACCAGCCTGGGTGATCTGTTGGCCAAAGAGGTTGGTATTCAGGTACGCAGTTCCGGTGGTTTGGGCGGCTACTCTTCGGTTTCATTACGCGGTGCTTCCGGTGACCAGGTTTTTGTTTATCTTGACGGAGTGCTGCTCAATGATGCTTCCGGCGGCGGCGTTAATCTGGCCTTGGTGCCGTTAAATGATGTTGCCGCAATCGAGATCTATCGCGGTATTTCACCGGTCAATTTTGCTCGCGCCGGTCTCGGCGGGGTGATCAATATTCGTACCCGCCGGAGTAAACCGGGAACGAATGGCACGTTAGGTTTTGGTCTCGGTTCTTTTACCTCTAAACGTCTTTTTGGTTCCCTTAATCAACAGACGGAAAACAATTATGATTTTCTCGCTTTTGCCGAATATCTCAGTAGTAAAAACGATTTTAAGTTTTTAAATAACAATGGTACCGATTGGAATCCGAATGATGATCGCCGTGAAAGGCGTAATAATAACGAGTATTTTCGGCGTAGTTTGATGCTCAAGGCGGGTCATGATTTCAGTGATGATGTAAGGTTTGAAATTTCGGAACAGTATCTTAATCAGGATCGCAGGCTTCCCGCCTGGAACAATACTCCGGCCGCAAATACTCACTTTAAAACTGAAAGTCATCAGGTCGTGGCCCGGCTTCAGGCGGATGATCTAAGCGCTTTGCATCTTAACCTTGCGACCCAGCTTTTCTATGGTTGGAAAGAGGAGCATTACAACGATTCGCAGAGTGTGATCGGTTTGGGTCGTCAGCATGAACGTTACAATACCGACAAATATGGTGGCTCAATATTTTGTGAGTGGCCGACCGAATTTCAGGTTCTTTCGCTCAATCTTGAAGCGGGACGTGAAACCTATAAAGCTAAAGATCTGCTTCGTTCCTGGCCTCGGGGTGACAGCCGACGAAACTATTTCTCCGGCGCAATTCAGGATAGTATCTATCTTTTCGGCCAGCGTCTTTTGTTGACCCCGGCCTGTCACTATCAGTGGTATGATGATAAACTTGAGAGCGTAACCAGTGGTTCCGGCAGTAAAATCCCCGGATATAGTCGCAATCACGACGCTTTAAGTCCGAGCCTTGGGGTGCGTTTTCAGCTCTGGGGCCCGCTTTCGCTGCAGGCAAATGCCGCGAGATACAGTCGTGAGCCCTCATTTTATGAACTCTTTGGTGATCGGGGATTTACGGTCGGTAACCCTGATCTGAAAGCGGAGGAGGGCGACAATTACGATGTCGGCCTGATTTGCGCATCTCCTACACCGTGGACTTGGTTGAGTCGAGTAGAGGTTGAAGGGGTACTTTTCTACAGCAAGATCGACAATCTGATTTCCCGGATCTATGATGCGCGCGGGATTGGCAAATCCGAGAATATTTCAGCGGCTCGAATCAGCGGCGTCGAAGCTCGGGCCGCAATCGATTTCGGCCCCTATTTTCGCCTTATTGGTAACGCTACCTGGCAGGATACCGAGAATCGGGGAAAAATTCCAGCTTTTAACGGAAAGGATCTTCCCGGTCGTTGGCAGCGCAGCTACATGGCTCGTTTAGAGAGCAACTACCGCTGGTTGCGCTGCTATGTTGAGTATCAACATGAGAGCAAAATGTACTACGATGCCGCCAACCTGCTGCCGGCGGACAGTAAAGATCTGGTAAATTTAGGCTTGACCATGACTATGCCGCTAGCGCCGGGCGCCGGGGAGCTGGTTTTTGATTGCGAGATAAAGAATCTGAACGGCAATGAGTACCAGGACTTTAATGGCTACCCGATGCCGGAACAGGAGCTATACTTTAATATTGCGTACCATTTTTGATGGCGTCGTAAAAAATCCGATATTCTGCGTTGTTGTGGTTTCCCCGACACTCGACATACTACATGTATAGTCTCGCGCCTGGAAAACCACAACGCCTTGTCTATCGAAATTTTTACTTAGCCATCCCGAAACTTTTTACGTCCCGAAGGAAGTGCCCTTGGGGTGCGAGTGTATCTTTATATTGATAGTTGAAGAAGAGGAGTTTTTGAAGATGAAAATTTTGTCACTTCGTTTATTGCGGACGCTTATGGCCGTAGTGGTTTTGTCGGTTTTTTGCGCAGGTTTGTCTTTTGCCGATTATGCCTACTATTTCCCCTGTTTTTCCAACTCAGACAGTAAGGGTGAACTGATTGGTCTGGCCTTGACTAATAGTGCAGGTCTGAATGCTGAGGTTTCAGTTGTGGTTTACGACCAAAATGGAGTTGTTAAAGCGGTTGAAAACTGGGATCTACCACCTTTTGGGCAGAAGGCTGATCTCGTTGGTCTCGATCTTACGGAAGTGGCAGGCTCTTTTCGGGTAATCTCTAACCGGCCCTTGACCGGACTAAGTTTTCTTTTCGCAAATAAGATGTCGGTTATGTACGATATGCGGATGACTCAACGTTTGAGTAATAAACTTGATATTCCTCAGATAGCCCAAGATGCTGCGTGGGGGATGGAGATTATGGTTAGTAACCCAACCCCTCAGGCGGTTGAGGTGCAACTTACTTATCGTGACAAATTCGGCCAAGTGAATGCCCATGTTCATACGGTGCCGCTGGTGGCTAATGGTAGTGCCGTGATATCTTTGTCTGAAGTGCTGACGGGTTGGGGGATGACCCAGTTGCAGGGAGGGTGTCTGCATCTGGTAACCAGCGGGGTGGGTGTGTTGGCCTTTTCCACCTTTGATAATTTGAAGTGTGATGGCAGTTTTTATGCGGGTTTGCTGGCGGTGGATCCGACTTTGCAAGATAGTAATTTTATCCATGTTCGTTCTCAATATGCTGTTGTTTCTTGCTCGGCACCTGATTATGGCAGTGGTGTTCATGCCTTGCTAGAAGTTGAAAAACCACGTTCTGTTCAAGACAATCTTCTGCCGACTATCTCCGACATTAAAATGGCGGCTCAGGGAAACTATTTTTATCGTATAGCTCGTTATAATGGTGATAGTGTAGCCAAGTTTGCCGCCTCGGCACCAGCTACTCCAATCTGGCAATTTTCAACTATGGATGCCTCTGATGCTATGGCAACCAGTAATCCTCAGGGTCTGATTTTTGCTCCGGCGACTTTAACCTCTGAAGCTAAAGCCTATATTCCGCGTTTAGAGTCGTCCAAGATGTGGGTTGTTGATCCGGCGACAACGACTGAAGCCAATTTTAAGATTGGCGAAGTTGAACTTGGTGACTACGCCGATGCCGACGGACTCCCGGAGATGACCAATGGAGTTGTGGTTGACGGCAAGCTTTTCCTGCTTCTTCAGCGCCTTGATAAAGAGGATGGCTGGGCACCCCAGACCCCATATCTGGTGGTGATCGATACTGACAGCAATGCTGAGATCGATACGCAAAATGGGGCTGAGAATTTAAAAGGTATTCCGCTGCCGATCAAGAATCTTTGGGATATAGTTTACAAGGACGGAAAAATTTATGTCAATGGGGTTGGCAGCTACGCTAGTAGCTGGAGTGGTACACCGGCAGACTATTCCGGCGGGATCGTCTCTATCGATCCTGATACTTATGCGGTCGAGATGGTTGTCGATGATGGTGATGAGAATGAACACCCTTTCGGTAACATCTCCGGCCTGGCGGTGGTTTCGGCGACCAGAGGTTATTTTATCTCCTATGCGGGTTGGGATGATAACGCAATTTATGGTTTCAATCCGAGCACCGGAGTTGTTGATGAATCAGCGTTGATCGCTTTCCCAGTTAATACCAATCCCGCTCCCAATACCGGAACTAATATCTCGGCTCTGGGAGTTGATGGTCAAGGTAATTTATGGGTTGCCTCAAATACTTTTTCCGGCGGCGGTTTATTGACCATAATAAATTCGGCCGACGATAGCGTCGACCAGGAACAACGCCTCAATCTCAACCCTCAGGGTATTGCTTTCGGAACCTGGGAATAAAAACCGTACTTTGCAAACTGCGAAGTAACGCAACTGACTTTTCTCGAGCGTCGTAATTTGATTGTAACTATTCAGCGACCGCTTACAAACTGTCGGGATTGGGGTCATTGCTGGTACAAGGTGCGTCAGCACCCCAGCTTTGACCCCGTTTATGAGAGCGAAGCAAAGTTCAACGCAGTTAAATGCTACTTCATGGTGGGTGCATGATGCAGGTGTGAAAATTGGGTCATGCTCCGGTTGGCAACAATAGGAATAGAGTGGCAAAAATTTAAGGCCTTACAGAACTGAATCTGTAAGGCCTTAAATTTATATTGGTAGCGGGGGCTGGATTTGAACCAACGACCTCCGGGTTAAGAGTCTCATCCAGCCGTAAGCTTAAATTGGCTGTAATTTTAATGTTTTCCCCTTGTTTCAGTAGCTTAGAGTAGATTTTCAGGTTCATTCAATAGGTTTAATACGTTCAATGCGTTCAATCAATGTCAATTGAATTTACACTAAATTTACACCAAGAGATTCGTAGAACATCTTTATTTTGGAGGCATAGGCTTAAGGTCTTGTCACTGCCAAAATTGGATCCCTCTGCATTCTTTTGGCAAATAACTTGACAGTGATACTATAAGTCGGTATCATATATTTATATGAATAGCAAACACAAAAAGATATTGGCGGCTATATTCTCCCACCCCACGCCAGGTAATATTGAATGGCGCAAGGTTGAATCGTTGTTTGCCGCTCTGGGAGCTACAC
>JAGGWR010000253.1 GCA_021163445.1 Candidatus Tharpella aukensis | reverse complement strand
TGCGTTGTCATGACGATATTCCCAAGCTTAAAGAGGTTAAAAATACCCGTATTGTCAAGATCTCTCACGCTAAACATTACAAAGCCGAGAAGGTCAAGATTGATGATTGTATGGTTTGTCATTATGCGGTTGCGCATGACAAATTTGCGATTACTACTAATCGGCCGCGGATGCAGGGTTGCTTCTTGGGTGAATGTCATAAAGAGGACACCAAAGCCGAACGATGCGAGCTGTGTCATTTTGTGAAATTGGTCGAGGAAGAAAAAGTACTTGAAAAAATAACCGATAAATAGTAGGGCGACGGGGTCAAGTTATAAACTTGACCCCGTTTTTATTAGAGTTCTTTAACAGTTAACGTTAACTGATGGCTCAGGTTTGACGATAGATGCTGAAAAACCAACAATATGATCTCCTAAAAGGCCTCAAGGTGCTGGATCTTACCCGTCTGCTACCGGGGCCTTTTTGTAGTATGGTGCTGGCTGATTACGGAGCCGAAGTTTTAAAGATTGAAGCTCCGGGTGAGGGAGACTATCTGCGCAGTTGGGCACCTCTTGTCGATGGCGTCAGCGCCTTTTTTCTAGGTGTTAACCGTAACAAACGCTCTCTGACACTTAATCTTAAGCAAGCAGAGGGGCTGGAACTTTTTAAAAAACTTCTGCTTGAGTATGATGTTGTTCTTGAAAGCTTCCGTCCGGGAGTTATGGAGCGGCTTGGTTGCAGTTATAAAGAGCTTGCCGTCCTTAAACCTTCTCTGATCTTTTGCTCTATCAGCGGTTATGGTCAATCCGGGCCTGAGGCCTTAAAGGCGGGTCACGATCTTAACTATATGGCCGAAGCCGGAGTTTTGAATACGACCTCAAGTCGGGAGATTACGGCTCTTTCCGGAGTCCAGGTAGCCGATGTCGCCGGTGGTGCGCTTTATGCCGTCAGCGCCGTGCTGGCCGCTTATATCCGGGTTTTGAAGGGGGGCCGGGGGGCTTGTCTCGATATTTCAATGACCGATGGTCTGGTCAGTATGCTCCCTTTGCTTTCAGCTTATCACTACTCTTTGGGCTTAGAGCCCGGTCCCGATACGACGATGTTCAATGGTCAGTTGGCCTGTTACCATATTTATCGAACCCGCGATGGCCGGGAGATCGCTTTGGGTGCGCTTGAGGTGAAATTCTGGCAGAATTTCTGCCGGGCGATTGAACGTGAAGATCTTATTGCCGGTGATCATCAAGAGCTGTCCCGGCAGGATGAGCTTAAAAAAGAGCTGGCTGTGATTTTTGCGGCTCGTGATGCCGATCAGTGGCAGACCTTGCTGGCTGGCCGGGATACCTGTTGCGAAGTGCTTAGAACCATGACTGAAGTCCATGCCGATCCTCATTTTAATGAGCGCGGCATGTTTTGGCGACTACCTCTTAAAAGTGGGGCCGAATTGGTGCAAACCAATTGCGCAGTTATGATTGATGAAAATAAACCCACCCAGCATCGACCCGCACCGAAACTTGGCCAACACACCGATCAGATACTAAATGATTTAGGTTATGATCAGGATTCAATTTCGGGTCTGCGCGAGCGTGGGGTGATTTGATTTCAAGAGGGCGAAGTGAAGTAACAAATTATCCTCTGCAACTTATTATTTAATTTTTAACGTATTTAATTTTTAACAGGTGAAAATTATGTGTAAAGATGTTGTTATAGTCAGTGCTTTGCGAACCGCAATTGGTAACTTTCAAGGCGGTCTCTCCTCTTTTACGGCGACTGAACTTGGGGGGCTGGCGATTGCCGGAGCCATTGACAAAGTGGGTCTTGACAAAGCTTTAGTTGATGAAGTCATTATGGGGAATGTGGTGCCTATCGGTTTGGGGCAAAATCCCGGTCGCCAAGCTATGATCAAGGCCGGATTGCCGATGGCCGCCGGGGCTATCACTCTTAATAAAGTTTGTGGTTCCGGACTTAAAGCAGTGATGTTGGCGGAACAGGCGATTAAATGTGGTGATGCCGAAATTATCGCCGCTGGCGGCATGGAAAATATGAGCAATATTCCTTACTACATGCCCGGTGCCCGGAAGGGCTTTCGGATGGGTAACGGCCCTTTGGTTGATGGCATGGTGCATGATGGACTCTGGGATGTGGTTAACGATTACCATATGGGTTATACGGCCGAGCTGGTCAGTAAAAAATTCTCCATCAGTCGTGAAGAGATGGACAGTTATTCCGTCGATTCCAATGCAAAAGCTCTGGCTGCGATTAAAAATGGCTCTTTTGCTGATGAGATTATGCCGGTAACCATCACTCCACGGCGCGGCGATCCTTACGATTTCAAAGTTGATGAAGGGCCACGGGCGGCGACCATGGAAGCTCTGGCGAAATTGCGCCCGGCTTTTGATAAAAAAGGTATTGTGACGGCTGGAAATGCCTCGAAAATCAGTGATGGGGCGAGTTGTCTACTGGTTATGTCGGCTGCGCGTGCGGCAGAGCTCAAACTTGAGCCGTTGGCCCGAATCGTGGCTCAGGGATCGGCTGGGGTTCCTCTGGAAGATGTTTTGGTGGCCCCGATTCAATCGATTCCGAAAGTTCTTGGTAAAGCCGGTATGAAGGTTGCTGATATCGATCTGCATGAAATTAACGAAGCGTTTGCGACCTCCAGTTTGGCAATTGTCAAGGAACTTGGCATCGATCCGAAACGGGTCAATATAAATGGCGGAGCCGTAGCCTTAGGTCATCCGATCGGTTGTTCCGGTGCCCGGGTGCTGACGACTTTGATCTATTCATTACGGAGTCAGCAAAAACGTTACGGTATGGCCTCTCTCTGCTTAGGCGGCGGCGAAGCGGTATCGATGATTATAGAAAGATTATAGAAAATTTGGCTTAGATAAAGTGAAAAATAGTATTTCAGTCTATATTTAAGGAGATAAACATGCGTGAAGTAGCTATTGTCAGTGCAACTCGAACCGCAATCGGTAATTATGGCGGAAGTTTAAAGGATATCCCCGTGGTCGATATGGGGGCTACGGTAATTCGTAATGCTATGGAAAAAGTCGGTTGTCGGCCGGTGGTGTCAGCCGAAGTTGCGGCGGCCGGTCCTGAAGCTTTGCAAGGTAAAGGGTGTCCGGTTGAGGAAAAATACAGCAACTGGGACAGCTCTTTGACCGAGCTTCAGGTTGATGAAGTGATTATGGGAAATGTTGTTGGCGCAGCGCAAGGCCAGAACGTTACCCGGCAGGCGATGATTCGCGCCGGTATGCCGCGAGAAGCGGGTGGTTATACGATTAATAAAGTTTGTGCATCCGGTCTTAAAGCCGTTGCTTTAGCTGCGCAATCTATTGCTCTGGGCGAAGCTGAGGTGGTGGTTGCCGGCGGTATGGAGAATATGAGCCGGATTCCCTATGCCATGCCAGCCGCTCGTTGGGGTGCGCGGATGGGTAATGTTGATATGGTCGACCTTTTGGTTCATGATGGACTCTGGGAGATCTTTTATGGTTACCATATGGGTTTGACTGCTGAAAATATTGCTGAACTTTATGGAATCTCCCGGCTTGAGCAGGATGAACTCGGGGCTTTGAGTCATCAGCGCGCCCGCAAAGCGATAGCTGATGGTATTTTTGCCAAAGAAATTGTTCCGGTTATGATTCCGCAGCGTAAAAAAGATCCGATCGCTTTTGATACTGACGAACGGCCGATGGATACATCCGTTGAAAAAATGGGTAAATTGCGCCCGGCCTTCAAAAAAGATGGGACGGTGACCGCTGGTAATGCTTCCGGTATTAATGATGCCGCAGCAGCCCTGTTGCTCATGACGCCGGAGAAAGCAGCGGACATGGGATTGCAGGTGAAAGCTGTAATAAAAGGTTTTCAAGCGGGTGGACTTGATCCGGCCTATATGGGTTTAGGGCCAATCCCGTCGATTAAAAGATTGCTTTCGCGTCTAGAAATAGGACTTGACGCGATCGACTATTTTGAATTAAATGAAGCTTTTGCCTCGCAGGCTATCAGTTGCGTGCGGGAACTTAAACTTGATATGGAACGTACCAATATTTATGGTAGCGGGATTTCCTTAGGTCATCCGATTGGTTGTTCCGGAGCCCGGGTGCTGGTGACGTTGTTGACTGCATTAGAGGAAAATGATGCCGAACGCGGTCTCGCTTCCCTCTGTATCGGCGGCGGTCAGGGTGCGGCCATGGTTGTTGAGAGAAGATAGGAGTTATATTTTTTATCACGAAGGCACGAAGAACACGAAGTCCAGGTAAATAAAGCTTCGTGCTCTTCGTGTCTTCGTGGTGTATCTAATTTTTTTGGTTCCGGCTTGACCGGATTAGGAGATGAAAATGGAGATCAAAAAATTTGGTGTAGTTGGTGCCGGTCAGATGGGTAATGGGATTGCTCAGGTTGCGGCCCAGGCTGGAATTCAGGTGATAATGCATGATATTGCCGATAAGTTTGTTGAACACGGCATGTCAGTAATCAAGAAAAACCTTCAGCGTTCAGTTGATAAAGGTCGGATGGAACAGGCTGAGATGGACGCAGTACTTGGTCGTATCACGACGACAACCGAACTGGCGGCGATGAAGGATGTTGACATCGTGGTTGAAGCGGCAACCGAGAATGAGAAGATCAAACTCGAAATCTTTGCCCAACTTGACGAAATCTGTCCCAAAGATGCAATTTTGGCCTCTAATACTTCATCTATTTCGATCACCAAGATTGCCGCCGCTACCAAACGGCCAGCAAAGATGATCGGTATGCATTTCATGAATCCGGTTCCGGTGATGAAATTGATCGAAGTGATCAAGGGTCTGGCGACCAGTGATGAAACTTTTGACGCCGTGGTTGAACTTTCGAAAAAACTTGGTAAAATTCCCTGTGAAGCTAATGATTTCCCGGGTTTTATCGCCAATCGTATTCTTTTGCCGATGATCAATGAAGCGGTCTACTGTCTCTTTGAAGGGGTTGGTAAACCGGAAGATATTGATAATGTGATGAAACTTGGTATGAATCATCCCATGGGCCCGCTGGCTCTGGCTGATTTGATCGGGCTCGATACTTGTCTGGCAATTATGAATGTTCTGCATGAGGGCTTAGGCGACTCTAAATATCGTCCCTGTCCTTTGCTGAAAAAATATGTCGATGCCGGTTTTTATGGACGCAAGAGCGGTCGCGGATTCTACGATTACAGCTAATAATAAAAGGAAATGAGATATGGAATTTGTATATACTGATGAAGAGAGAATGATGTTGCAGATGGCGCGTAATTTTGCCGAAAAAGAGGTAAAACCGATTGCCAAAGAGGTTGATAAAGAGCATAAATATCCGGCCGCCAACGTCAAAATGATGGGAGAGTTAGGTTTGATGGGGGTTAGCGTTCCGGTCGATTATGAAGGTTCCGGGATGAGCAATATATGTTATGCTATTGCTATCGAAGAGATTTCTCGCCACTGTGCCTCAACCGGGGTTATCATGTCGGTTAATAACTCTCTGGCATGTGATCCGGTAAAGACCTTCGGTACGGAAGAGCAAAAAAAGAAATATCTGGCCGATATGGCCAGCGGCCGCAAGTTGGGTTGTTTGGGTTTGACCGAATCTAATGCCGGATCTGATGCCGCCAATCTGGCAACCACCGCTGTTCTTGATGGTGAAGAGTGGGTTATTAATGGCCGCAAGATCTTCATCACTAATGGTAATGAAGCTGACTACTGTGTGCTTATTGCTGCGACTGATAAATCCCAAGGCCATCGCGGAATCAGTGCTTTTATTGTTGATCTTGATAATCCCGGCTTCAGTGTCGGTACTCTGGAAGATAAATTAGGTATCAAGGGTAGCTCGACTGCGGAACTGGTTTTTGAAGATTGCCGGATTCCCAAAGAGAATCTGCTCGGG
Organism: Candidatus Tharpella aukensis; assembly: GCA_021163445.1. Lineage (GTDB taxonomy): Bacteria > Desulfobacterota > Anaeroferrophillalia > Anaeroferrophillales > Tharpellaceae > Tharpella > Tharpella aukensis. The sequence continues at coordinate 2,518 of JAGGWR010000253.1, read as the reverse complement.
GAACTCGGCAAGGGTTTCAAAATTGCTTTGACAACCCTTGATGGGGGCCGCATCGGGATTGCCTCACAGGCCTTGGGTATCGCCCGGGCCGCGATTGAAGATGCCGCAGCTTACGCTAAAGAGAGAGTACAGTTTGGTAGGCCGATTGCTAAATTGCAGGCGATTCAGTGGATGCTGGCGGATCTTTCGACCCATTATGAAGCCGCGCGTCTGCTTACGCACCGGGCCGCTTATCTTAAAGATCAGGGTCAGCCTTTTGGTAAGGAAGCCGCTATGGCGAAATTGATGGCCGCTGAAACCGCCATGAAAGCCGCGACTCAGGGGATTCAAATTCTTGGTGGTTATGGTTACACTACGGATTATCCGATGGAACGCTATTTCCGTGATGCCAAGATTACTGAAATCTACGAAGGTACCAGCGAAATTATGCGTTTGGTTATTGCAACTAACATTTTAAAATAGTTGATGATTGTTAATTTTTAATTAGGAGGGAAGTGTTGTGAAGATTGTAGCCTGTATTAAACAGACCTTTGACACCGAAGCCAAAATTGTTATCGGTGGTGATGGTCAGATCTCTGATGAAGGGGTCAACATGATCGTTAATCCTTACGACGAGTATGCCGTCGAACAAGCGATTCGGACAAAAGAGAAAGATGGTGGTGAGGTTGTGGTTGTGACCGTCGGTGGTGATAAGGCTCAGGAGGCCTTGCGTTACTGTCTGGCCATGGGTGCCGATCGCGCATTTTTGATTAATGATCCGGCTTTGGTTGGGGCTGATAGTCGCGCGGTCTCCGTCGCTCTGGCAAAATTGTTGAGCGAGAAAGAGGCTGGTTTTGACATTGTTTTTACCGGGAAAGAGGCGGTTGATGATGGGGTCGCTCAGGTTCCTTCACAGCTTGCGGAAAGGTTGGATCTGGCTCAGGCCAATGTCGCAACTGCTTGCGAAATAGCTGATGGTAAAGCGACCGTAACCCGTGAGATTGATGGCGGGAGTGAAACCTTGGAACTGGTTCTACCAGCTCTGGTTAGTGCTCAGAAAGGGCTTAATGAAGTTCGTTATCCTTCACTGCCGGGGATTATGAAAGCCAAGCGCAAACCGCTGGAAGTTCTTTCACTTGGCGATTTGGGTTTAAGTGTTGACGATGTTGCCTCAAAGGTTGAGCTTGTTGTTGCCGAATTGCCGCCAGCCCGTAAGGCGGGTCAGAAGTTGACCGGTGAAGTTGATGAAGTGGTTGCCAAATTGGTTCAGTTATTACAAGAAGAAGCTAAGGTAATTTAAGGGAGATTTAAAAATGAGTATTGTAGTATGTGTTGAACAACGCGATCGAAATTTGCGTAAAATTACCTTTGAAGCTTTGAGTGAAGGCAAACGTCTGGCGGTTGCTTCCGGTAAAACTTTGAAGGCATTGTTGATCGGCAGCGGGGTTGCCCATTTGGCTGATGATTTGAAAAAATATGGCGTCGATGAGATTGCCGTAGTTGACAATGAAGCCCTGGCTGTTTATACGGTTGAATCTTATGCCGCCGTCCTGGCGGCTTATATTGTCCATGAAACTCCGGCTCTGGTTCTGCTTGGTCATAGTGCTATGGGTAAAGAAATGGCGCCAAGAGCTGCGGCAAAAGCTGATTGCGGTCTGGTTAGTGACTGTGTCGAAATAAGTTCTGCCGATGGTGACTATCTTTTTAAACATCCGATTTATGCCGGTAAAGCAATTGGTAGTTTCAAGGTTGTCGGGCCGACTCGTATGGCGACTTTGCGCCCCAATGTTTTTGCTATTGAAGAAAGTGAAGGCGCTGCTGGTGCGGTAGTTGATTTTGCCCCGGAAATCCCGGCTGCTAAAGTGACTGTAACCGGGTCGGAAATGGCGTCTGGTGATCGTCCTGAATTGACTGAAGCCGATATTATCTGTTCCGGTGGACGTGGACTTGGCGGTCCTGAAGGTTTTAAACTGATCGAAGATCTGGCCGATGCTCTCGGGGCTGCGGTTGGTTCATCTCGTGCAGCAGTTGATGCCGGTTGGCGTGAACATGCCGCTCAGGTTGGTCAGACTGGGAAAGTGGTCAGTCCTAATCTCTATATTGCTTCCGGTATCTCCGGTGCGATTCAGCATCTTGCTGGTATGGGCTCTTCCAAATTTATTGTTGGTATCAATAAAGATGAAGAAGCCAATATTTTTAACGTTGCTGATTACGGCATCGAAGGTGATCTGAACAAAGTGATCCCGGCTCTGATAGAGAAACTCAAAGAGCTGCAATAAGTTAAGTGATCTGACAAAGACACTTTTATTTGTTAAGATTAGTATTTATAAAACCCTCCGTGTCCGGTAAATTGCCGACAAGGAGGGTTTTTTTTGTAAATATTCGGTATTAGTTTAAAACTGCCGGGATTGGGGTCATTTCTGGACAAAGGCGTATATAAAATATTCGCGTTTATAGGTTTTACAATAGCCTTTGTCAAGATGTGACCCCGTTTATGAGGGCGAAGCAAAGTTTATCGTTAATAGCTGTTTCTTTATAG
>JAGGWR010000343.1 GCA_021163445.1 Candidatus Tharpella aukensis | reverse complement strand
TGCCGCCGGGCTCATCAAAACGCTCGTAAACCGTCACATCATGCCCCATACGAGTCAGATGATAAGCACAAGTTGCACCACCGGGGCCCGCCCCGACGATCGCAACTTTACCGGTTTTGGCGGAAGGCTTAATCACAAACTTCGGCTCTTTACCTTTGCTTAATTCATAATCAGCAACGAAACGTTTAAGAACTTTGATTGAGATCGGAGCATCAAGATTCATCCGCCGGCAGTGATCCTCACAAGGACGGACACAGACTCGGCCAACAACGCCTGGCAAAGGTAGTTTTTCCCGGATGACATCCAATGAATCCTGGAAACGCCCCTCTCTTATACACTCTACGTAGTTCGGAATATCGAGATGAATAGGACAGGCATCCATACAAGGAGCCGTCAATTTGGAGTGGTAAGTTCCGGCTGGAACTACCTTTTTATCATTGATTGCAGCTTCAAAATCGGCAGCAAAATGTTCTAAGGCATGAAGTATCGGCAGGGGGCCGGATTGACCAATGTTACACTTTGAGGATTCCTGAATCGACTCAGCCAGACGGGCGAGGACACCGAGATCCTGAGATTTCCCTTTGCCTGCGCAAATTCTTTCCAAGGTTTCCGCCATTACCCGAGTACCGATCCTGCAGAGGAAACATTTACCACAGGATTTTTCCTGAATCTCTTTCATATAGACCCGGCATAAATCGACAATATCGGTCTCTGGGTCGCGAATTACCACCCCATACCAGCCCATCAAGGCTTTTATCGCTTCATCCTGTCTGAAATATTCCGGCAGTTCAACAGCGTTGACCGGCTCTAAGTCCTGGCCTTCTTTGCTGCGGTTGTCAACTACTTCACCGCCCCAGGAACTAAATAAAATCTCAGCCATTAACCGACTCCCATTCAATGTAACTCAAAATATATTCGCTTAACACTATAAACTAATGTGACTAACGATCAATCTCACCCAACACAATATCAATGCTCCCGATAACCGAGATGGCATCCGCAAGCATATGACCCAACATCATCTTCTCTAAGGCGCTGACCAGAATAAAACAGGGGGAGCGCACCTTCATGCGATAGGGATTCTCCGAACCATCACCAACCAGATAAAAACCTAGCTCACCCTTGGAACCTTCGACCGAATGGTAAACTTCACCAACCGGAACCTCCGGCCCCTGGCACTGAATCTTGAAACGCCGGATCAAGGCACTGATATCTTCTTGCACAGATCCGAGATCGGGGTTGGAAATCAGGGGATTATCAACATTAACCGGCCCTTCAGGCAGATTTTCAAGCGCTTGTTCAATTATATTCAGGGATTGAGTAAACTCTTCCATGCGTACCAGATAACGATCATAAACATCACCATTATCACCGACGGGAACCTTGAAATCAAAATCATCGTAACTGCCGTAGGGCATCGTTTTGCGTATATCATAAGGTATGCCGGAACCCCTGAGTGAAGGGCCGGTCAAACCGTAATTAATCGCATCTTTTGCGGAAATTTTGCCGATTCCCATGGTTCTTTTGCGCCAGATAATATTATCTGTCAGCAGGGTATTATAGCCTTCCAGTGCCGTTGGAAACCATTTGATAAAGGCTCGCAGATCTTTAATAAACTGCGGCGTAATATCTTTGGCGATACCGCCGATGCGAAGATAGGACGGAGTCAAACGATAACCGGTGACCTCTTCGTTCATATTCATGATCATTTCCCGATCACGAAAGGTATAAAAGACAACCGTCATCGCCCCAATATCAAGCGCATGGCTACCGATCCAGAGGTGATGCCCCATAATCCGAGCCAACTCGCACATGATTACGCGAATATACTGAGCCCGTTTAGGAACTTCGATTCCCAGAAGTTTCTCAACTGCCGTGCAGTATCCCTCATTACAGAGTGTAGCTGCCGTATAATCCAGACGGTCAGTCAGGGGAATGGCCTGCTGGTAGTTCATGTTTTCCGCGATCTTTTCGATTCCCCGGTGCAGATGCCCGATATGGGGCGTGACCTTGACGATTGTTTCGCCATCAAGCTCCAGAACCAGACGTAAGACCCCGTGGGTCGCCGGATGATGCGGACCCATGTTGATGGTCAATATTTTACCTTCAGCCATCGCTACCAACCTCTATAAAATTTATTGCTAATTTGCACATCGAAAATCCGTTATCCTAAAGTACCTGAATCGTACTTGGATCCCATTTCTCATCAAAATCTTTTCCCTTCAAGGGAAAATCCTTACGCAGGGGATGTCCATCAAAGCCATCCCACATCAACAAACGCCGCATATCGGGATGCCCACTGAAAGTAATCCCCATCAGATCATATACTTCGCGCTCCGGCCAGTTCGCTGAATTCCAGATATCGGTTACAGTCGGCACCTCGACATCTATCGGAACCATTACTTTTACCAGGAGGCGGCGATAGTCATCCATTGAATGGAGCACATAGACAACCTCAAAACGTGGCTCTCGCGGCATTTTATCAATTCCCACTACATCTGACAAAAGGTCATAATGAAGGGCTTTATCATCGTGCAGATAGAGCATGATGTCATGCAATTTTTCAAGGCTGACGACAACGGTCAGGTCACCCCTGAAATCGACATCATCGACAATCGCACCTCCAAACTCACCCTTCAACTGCTCTAACACTTTAGCATTATCCATAGGTCATAACCCAAACACTTCTAGAAGGCTTGCTAACACAAACTTATAATATCAGATTTGCTGCTTGAAGGCTCAACATAGTCGGGCCGATCCGAAAACTTATCCTTCGAAATCTTATCCTGCAACTTCATAATCGCGGCCAGCAGAGCCTCAGGACGCGGCGGACAACCGGGAACATAAACATCTACCGGAATGATCTGATCGACCCCCTGAACTACCGAATAACTCTGAAAAACGCCGCCGCAAGAGGAACAGGCACCCATCGCAATTACCCAGCGAGGTTCTGCCATCTGCTCATAAATACGCTGAACCATAACCGACATTTTCTTGGTCAGAGTGCCTGCGACAATCATTAGATCTGACTGACGTGGCGAAGGCCGAAAAACCTCGGAACCGAAGCGGGCGATATCGTAACTACTTAAACTAGTAGCCATCATCTCCAAGGCGCATCAGGCCAAACCGAAGGTACAGGGCCAGATCGAATTCTTGCGTCCCCAGTTAACCAAGCTCTCAAGGCTGGTAACCAGAACTCCGTCGCCCTTTAATGCACTCTCTATTCCCATTCCAAGGCTCCCTTCTTCCAGACATAGACATAACATACAAAGAGGATCGCCATAAAAATAGCCATCTCAACAAAACCAAACAACCCCAAGCTTTTAAAATGAACCGCCCAAGGGTAGAGAAACACACATTCGAGATCAAAGACGAGAAAGAGCAGAGCCACAACGTAGTACTTGATTGGCGACTGTACATAAGTTGCGCCGATCGTGGTCATACCACACTCGTAGGTCTCTTTTTTAACGCGAGATTTCCGATTCGGCCCCAAAACAGCGGAGGCCACAACTGCAACCACGCCAAATCCAACCCCGACAATCATCATCAGCAGTACGGGCATATAATCTTGGAACATAATCTCTTCACCCCTGTGTTCACTGAAACTTAATTTTTTTTTAAATTATCCAAAAATCAGATAATTTTATTAGCCTCGGATAATTATTATGTGAAGCATTTATTTAGCGCGGCCTATATAGCGGCCCTCCACACCCAATGTCAAGAGAAAAATGGAAGATTTAAAAAATACAATCGACAGTTATTTTGCGGTTTTCAGCTTTTAAAACCAAGTAAAATCAATCGTATTAACCTCTCACAGAACTGCAACAAACCTTGTTCTATCATTTCATAATCTATAACCAGGAACTCAAACTCAACGTGCACAGGCACCACAAGCAAATGTCACATCATAGCAGACATGAATTTTTGTACATTGTGCACTCAATAATAAGTATATATTATTCATCATTCTGTATAATTAATAAATATATAGATTATAAGATATTCCCTTGATTTTCTGACACTATCCATGATAGACGACAAATTAACTATGATATTTAACGTGGAAATCTTATCACCATTTTATAATACCGTTTATTTTTATCGCATACGTTTATTTACTGACAATTAACCATTTTTTAATTTTTAAGGTGGGTTTAAACTTATCCCTATTATCAAGGGGCAAACAACCCATTATATTTTTTTGAGGAGTTTTAAATGTTTTCAAGAATGTGGAATTTACTCATCGACTTCATCCGCGACTTCGGCCATGAAGCGGCCCGCGGCACCCGAGAACACTGGAAGGGACTGCTGGTTTTTGCGGGCGTATCTTTTTGCATCTTCATTCTACTAATAGTTTTACTGCTTAAAGCTTCGGCCAGTTACAAATTCTGCGCCATGTGCCACAACATGGATACCTATATACAGTCATGGAAACAATCCTCACACAAGGATGTCAGTTGTCTGGCCTGCCATTTCGAACCCGGCGTCTGGGGGGAGTTAAAAGGTAAATGGAAAGCCCAAACTCACCTGGTCATGAAAATCACCGGCACCGCCCCACCCCGCCCCCACACCGCCATCAGTGACGCCAGCTGTCTTCGGGAAGGCTGTCACTCCGAGCCGGAATTAAAGGGTAACACAGTTAATTTTAAAGGAGTCGACTTCAGCCATGACACCCATTTAGATGAGCTGCGTCGAGGCAAGATCCTAAAATGCGTCAGCTGCCACTCGCAAATTGTTCAGGGCGAGCACCTCACGGTTACCGAGACAACCTGCTTCAACTGCCATTTTTATGATAAAGAGAATCACCCGGAAATTTCTGACTGCCAGACCTGTCACACCGATTCCAAAGCCAAAATTTTTATTGACGCTAACGAGAACATGCCTTTCGTCCACAAAGACTACGTTGACCGTGGCGTAAATTGTGAGCAGTGTCATTTCGGCATTATCTATGGCGACGGCCATGTAATGGACAACGTTTGCGTCCAGTGTCATTCCGAACCCCATCTCCTGGAAGGCAGTTACAGCAGTGAAAAAATGCATTTCAGCCATGTCACCGCGCACAAGGTGGAATGTTTTCGCTGTCACTCCGGCATCGAACACTATATTCCCCGGGAAAAATCCAATCAATACCAAGAGCGCCAAAACTTGCTGAGAACCAAGGCGATCAGCAGCGGCCTTCACTACGACAGCAACTGCGCCAAGTGCCACACCTTCGATCAACACACCATCATCCATCAGATGTTTGCCGGTGAAGGCGGAGTCGAACACAAGGTAATGCCGAGCGGGATGTATCAAGCCCATCTTGACTGTGCCGGCTGTCATTTATCAATGTACGAAGCCAATGGCGAAACCCTCAAACTCAAACGCAATGGTTTTGATGAGATGATCAAATCCTGCTCGGAATGTCATGGTCCGGGTTACGACGACATGGCGAAACACTGGAAAGAAGTTCTTGACCAGGAACTAGCCAAAACCGAGAAGGGTTTACTTGAAACGCAGCAGCTTCTTGTTAACCTGAAATCGCCGGAGGGCTCGCAACTCTTCGAGATCGCCCAAAAGAATTACATGTTCGTTAAAAACGGTTACGGGATCCATAACATCGATTTTGCCTTAAGCCTACTCGCTGATTGCCGGGAACGTTGCGAGAAAGCCAAAACCATTGTTGACCCGGCTTATCAAGCCGCGACTATCACTTCTCCGTCAGGCTGCACGGAACTATGTCACAGCTGTGTTGAGTGTATCGAAACCAAAGCAGTACCTTTTGGCGAAGTCGAGTTTCCACACGATGTCCATGTCGCCGACGAAGGCCTTGCCTGTCTCGAGTGCCACAGCCCGCGAGAACAGCATGGGCGAACAATTCTTAAAAATTGCAATGACTGTCATCACGGCTCCGGCATGGGAGCAGTTGAATGTGCTGACTGCCATACTGCAACCTTTAATCTTTATAAAGGTCAGAACGCCTGTGATGAAGTCAGCTGCGATGTGCGCGGAGTTGCCAATTCGATGGCTGAAGATGTCGGGTGTAAAGATTGTCACACCCAGGTCGAAGAGGGTGAGGCGATGACAGACAATGTCCTTAAACAGGCTTGTATCGGCTGCCACGATGACGACCCGGCTTACGGGACAATGGTTGATGAGTGGCGGCAAGAGGTCGAAAAACTAGACCTTCAAAACCTTAAAAAGCAGCTCAGCCAAATCCAAAAATCGGTTCTCCTGGCGATTCGCAATGGCGATTACACTTACGATACCCAGGATTTGATCAACAATGCCGATAAAAATCTGAAGCAGCTTCTCAACGGCAACCCGATCCACAACCTTGAGTTTGCTAAGGATCTAGTCGAAAAAGTTAAAACCTTAACCGAAAAAGCCCGCAAACAGTTACAGCGCCACAGCACTATTAAAACGCTGGGCGACAAAGAGTACAAATATTGATGGCGTCGTAAAAAGTTCCGATATCCTGCGTTGTTTTGGTTCTCCAGACACTCGACATACTACATGTATGGTCTCGAGCCTGGAGAACCAAAACATCTTGTCTATCGAAATTTTTACTTAGCCATCCCATGACTTTTTTGAGTTCATCAATATTATTAAAATAAAAAAAAGGGCACGACATATTTT
>JAGGWR010000133.1 GCA_021163445.1 Candidatus Tharpella aukensis | reverse complement strand
GGTAACCCACAGATCCTTTGCTTGTAAATGAAATTTCCTGATAATCCATGATTTTTTCCTCGTTGTATGAAGTTGATTGCATCCTGCGAGTTTTTTTCTCGCAATCGCTCAGGGTGCAAGATCCTAACTCTGGTGTTCGATCTTAACATTATGTATTAGTTATGACAACCAGTTGTTGATTGTTGCGGGTAGTTTTCCTACACGCTTTGGGCTAAAGTAATTTCCCGACAAATTTTAGCTCTGAGAGTTAGTGGAGGATAATTGTCGACAATTTTGTTGACTTCCCGGTAAAAGTTTGTTAAGACTAACCTCGATAGCTTAGAGAAACTTGAACGGATATTGTTTATTGGAGAAGGGAATGCCTAGGGCAGGGTTTAGAAATCGACAATGCTGGCGCGAATCCGGTGAGGGGGCTGAAAAAGGTTCCGGTTGTCGGCGGCGGATGCCGATTGTTGGTGAGCAACCTTTGGCTCAAGCTGGTTGTGGACGCCCTCTTAAGGTCTGCCGAGTTGGTGGCGGGCGTGGTATATGTGCTCGTATGGCTGCGCTGGGAATTTTCCCTGGACAGGAAGTTGAATTGGTTTGTGCAGCAGGTCAATCTCGTTGTTTAGTTCGTCTTAATGGCTCAACCGTGAGTCTGGGGGACGGAGCGGCCAAAAATATTCTTGTCAAAGCTGCCTGAGTATATCGAAAAAAATATAAATATAATCTGTTTTCCTTTTGAGGTTGGTTGGGAACTTCAAAAGGGTTTTTTTTCGGCGTATAGTTAGTCAATTCTAACTATTATAGTCCACCCTATCTAAAAGGCTTTTTTGCCAATTTTAAAAAAATGGTTCCGGTTTTGCCGGGGTAGGAGGATATCATGTCACAATATCAACAGACAGCCTGGCAAGATATTGTTGTCTGGCTCATTTTGGGGCTGGTGATTTTAGCTCTTCTCTATTATATTGGGCGACGTTTGCAAATTCTTAAAAATGTTACCCACAAAAGTACCGGTAAAAACTTGGGAAATTGCACTTCTTGTCAAAATTGTCCGCATTCGGAACAATCTTGTGCCAAAGCGGAAAACCGGAAAGAATCGGAGAATTAAGGAATGGAAACAATATCACTGCGTCGGATGGCGAAAAATCAGCGGGGTACGATTACTGCGGTCAGGGTGGCCGGGGATCTCGGGCGCCGGATTCGGGATATGGGGCTGGTGACCGGTACCGTGATTACGGTACAGGGACGAGCTCCGTTAAATGATCCGGTGGCTTTGCGGATTCGGGGTAATACTTTGACCCTGCGTAATAATGAAGCTGATTTTATAGAAGTTGAAGTCGAGAATTAGCTTTATTGTAATGGTATTATAACTCTAAATGGTTATAACTTATTAGCCACAGACTCACACGGACAAAGGCGGACAAAAAGTTTTGTGTCTGTGTCTGTCTGTGTGCGTCTGTGGCTAACTTAATGAAGGATATATGTAAATGAACAAGCTAACTATGGCTTTGGCCGGGAACCCCAATGCCGGGAAAACCACTCTTTTTAATGCTCTGACAGGAGCTCGTCAGCATGTCGGAAACTACCCCGGCGTCACAGTTGAGCGGAAAGAGGGTGCATATCAACGGGGCGACTTTAACGCCGTCGTGGTTGATTTGCCGGGTACCTATTCGTTAACCGCCTATTCCGAAGAGGAGGTTGTCGCCCGTGACTTCCTGGCTAATGAAAAACCGGCAGTGGTCATCAATATTGTTGATGCTGCCAATTTGGAACGTAACCTCTATCTGACATGTCAGCTCTTGGAACTTAAAATTCCTCTGGTTGTGGCTCTGAATATGATGGATGTCGCCAGTGACCGGGGAATGGAGATTGATGTCGAAAATCTGTCCGCTTTTCTCGGTGTGCCGGTGTTGCCGATTGTCGCACGCTCCGGTAAGGGGCTTGATGAGTTGATGGCCGCCGCTCAAGAGATGGCGGAAGGCCGTTTGTCGCCGCCCGATCCGGCTAAAGTTCGAATCTCCTATGGTGACGATGTTGACCAAGCGCTTTTGACCATGACCCGTCTGATTCGCGATCAGGGTCTGCTTAAAGGTAAATATCCGTCACGTTGGATTGCGGTCAAAATTATTGAAAATGATGAGGCACTGATTAAAGAGGTTAATGAAGATTCGCTTGAACTAGGCATTCGCCTGCTGCAAGAGGCAGATATCGTAGCTGCGCACCTGATGAAAACTTTTGATACCTATCCCGAAGCGGTGATCGCCGATCATCGTTATGGTTTCATTAAAGGTATTTTAAAAAGAGGAATTATTACACATCGTTATGATGAAAATCGGCTCTATACCTCGGATAAGATCGACAGGGTTCTGACCAACCGTTTTGCCGGGCCTCTGATTATGTTGGCCGTTCTTTACTCAATCTATCAAATTACTTTCAGCTTCAGCACCCTGCCGGTTGCCGGGGTCGAGGCGGTTTTCGGCTGGATTGGCGGTTTGGTTGAGGCTAATCTTGGTGATGGGCCGTTAAAATCGATGTTGGTCTCCGGTGTTATTGGCGGCGTGGGCGGGGTTTTAGGTTTTGTTCCTCTGATTATGTTGATGTTTTTCTGTATTGCGATTTTGGAGGATTCCGGTTATCTCGCCCGGGTCGCTTTTATGATGGATCGAGTTTTTCGCATGTTCGGACTGCACGGCAGTTCGGTGATGGCTTTTATCGTCTCCGGCGGCATCGCCGGGGGATGCGCCGTACCCGGGGTGATGGCGACCCGGACTCTGCGTTCACCGAAAGAGCGGATGGCAACTTTGCTGACTGTACCCTTTATGAATTGTGGGGCTAAAGTTCCGATTCTGGCACTTTTGATCGGCGCTTTTTTTGCTCAGCACCAGGCATTCTATATGTTTGGTTTCACCATTTTAAGTTGGATTGTGGCTTTGGTGGCGGCTAAATTGTTGCGTTTAACCGTTTTACGGGGAGAACCGACCCCTTTTGTTATGGAGTTGCCGCCCTATCGTTTCCCGACTTTTAACGGTTTGATGATTCATACTTGGGAGAGAACCTGGCAGTATATTAAAAAAGCAGGAACCGTGATTTTGGCGATCTCTATTTTGCTCTGGGCGATGATGACCTATCCCGGATTGAGCCCGGAAAAAGAGGCGGTTTTTGTCCAGGAGAGAGACCGGATTGCAACCCTTTATGAGGTTGGTAACGAAACTGGCGACAAGCTTTTGCAAGAGGTTGATAACCAGCAAGAAGGTGCGGTTTTGCGTAACTCTTTTGCCGGTCGAATTGGCGTGGGGATGGAGAAGGTAACTTGGTTGAGTGGTTTCGAGTGGCGCACCAATATCGCTTTACTGGGTGGTTTTGCCGCCAAAGAGGTGATTATTTCGACCTTGGGAACCGCTTATTCGATGGGTGAAACTGACCCCGAAGATGCCGGTTCACTGGGAGATCGCTTGGCTGCTGACTCGGCCTGGAGTCCGTTGGTGGCTATGAGCGCCTTGATCTTTATGCTCTTTTATGCCCCCTGTTTTGTCACAGTTGTCTGTATCGCTCGCGAGGCAGGCTCTTGGAATTGGGCTTTTTTCTCGATTATCTACAGCACTACCATCGCCTTCATCCTCTCCACCGGGGTTTATCAGGTGGGTAGAATATTAGGTTTTTAGATTAACTCCTCATATCTTGTCATAAACCGGGTAAAATCTTCCCGGTTTATGCCGGTTACGCCATAGGGTCGTTCTTGTAGGTCGTGGCCGTCGGAGCCGCCGCTGACCAGTAATCTGTGGTTTGCGGCGAGTTTGCGTAAGATTTTCTTCTCTTTATCCCGGTGTCCGGGATACTCAATTTCCAGACCATCAATAGCAATGGGCTCAGGAGCCATGAATTCTGGCAGGAGTTCTGCAACTATCGGCCAGGGCGGCAGCACTTCACGGTAGTGTGAGGGCGGCGGGAAAGATCCGGCCGCCGGGTGCGCGAGAAAAGCGAGCAGAGAGAAATTTTTTCGCAAAGGCAGAACTCGGTCTGGGTCAATACCTGAGGGCAGATAAGCCGGGCTTCGGTTGGCGACGATATCATCGACCTGGTGACGTTTTAATCGGTGATTTTCGCCCAAAACTTTGGCAAAATGGCGGCGTGTGATATTTTCGCCGCAAGCTTCAATCTCGGTCACCGTCAAAGCTCTCTTGAGCAGGGGGGAAGGGGAGTCCGGGCCGAAAAACTGATTGATGGACTCGACTCGATCCCGCACCAAGGCCGTTCCCCG
>JAGGWR010000171.1 GCA_021163445.1 Candidatus Tharpella aukensis | reverse complement strand
CCGATAGATCCGACATTTACTCAAGAGGGCGATACTAAACCATTTTTTACAGGCATGGAGTTTATTGAAGTTGAGGACCTGCAAAACCTTGGCTACGTCGACGGGGCCGGCAATGTGGTTGCTGACGATCAGGATAACGATCCGGGATGGATCCATCTGGCTGAATATAATGGTGATCTAACTAGTGGTTCAACAGGTGTAACTTATGATACTGCCGGAAAAGGCATGGAGTATGAATTAGATATCGAAGATTTGTTGACGATAACTTTTACATTTGACACCAGCACTCCGGGTACTGCGGGCAGATGGACATTGACAACCCATCCTGACGTAATTGATGAGGCCCAAGCCTTGTTAGGGCCTGCGACTTTTGACCGGCTGGCTTGGTCGGTCAAGGCGGGAGACGCCTTCGCTGTGTATAGCATGAATTTTAAAACAATTTTCGGCTATAGTGAAAATACAAGCAACCCGTACCTCAATTTTTTGACTCCATATCAATTGTCGGGAATTTTTGACACCTCGGATTTTCTTAATAATAATGGTGGAGCTCAAGCAATCTCACATCTGAATGTATGGGCCAGAGACCCCGCTGATAACCCCGTCATCCCCGAACCTTCAACCTTGATCCTCCTCGGTGCCGGTCTGCTGGGGCTCGGTTTCTGCGCCCGGCGACGGCGTAAGTAAACAACTGTAAAAAAAATCGACACTTTCGCAAAAGGCGGGCCTTCAGGCCCGCCTTTTTTGGTTTTTAATTTATAGCTTATAGATTAGGGGATGTTGTTGCTTTATTGCTTTAGGGTTTGTTTAATCCACTCTTTTACTTTTACATTTTCATTTATCAATTGTTTACCTTTACGAATGGAGCACAACCTCGGCGCCGGAATTGAGCAATAAGCGGACGGGATGCAATAGCAAAAAAGATTGTCCGCTTGAGCATCATTATTTTTTCTTCCTCGATTGAACGTCTCCTGTTTCCCCTCTATTTACCCTGTTGCCTGTTTTCTTATGAGCGCTCCTTTCGATTCTTGATAATCCACAGGGAATGTGATAGGAATTGTCATTAAAGTTTATGTTTGGAGTCGAGATTACAAATAAACTTAAAAACTGTCATATTCGGATCAAAGTTGAAGCCGGGTGCGAGTGATATTCGGGGTTAGATTTTTAAGTGCAGCTATTTATCTCTTTAATTTCTGTTTTTCTGGCTCTCGGGTTTATCTTTTTTCTTTTTATCAAGGACGGTCGTTCGTTTCGTTTTCTCGCCCCGGCAGCACTTCTGCTGCTCTATTGTCAACTCGAAATTTTTGATCTTCTGGCGTGTCTGCACCCGCTGAATTTTTTCTTCTGGAAAAAGTTAAGTTTAATCTGTGAAAGTTTGCTGCCCTTGGTCGCGCTCCTGTTTTCTCTGACCTTTTATCGTTCCTCAGGCTTGCGTAATTCCGGTTGGATCTCCCGGATTTTTCTCATTTTGTCCCCTCTTTTTTTAGTTCTGGTTTTAACTGCCGCTCCCGAAAAGCTTATTTTTTCTCCTGATTTTGCTGAAGAGAAGATTATTTTCTTAGGCGAGTGGGGTTTTCTTTTCTATATCGGGATCATGGTTTATCTGACCCTCTCCCTGCTGCTTCTGGAGAGGACCCTGATGTCTGTTTCGGTACATGAACGCTGGTCAATCAAATTTGAGATTACCGGGATGGGCATCTTGCTCGCCTCATCTCTGATATTCTACAGCCAGAGTCTGCTTTATCGCTCGCTCGATATGAATCTGCTCTTAACCCGTTCACTGGCCTTGTTGATTGCGGTCGGCCTGACCATCTTTTCCCGCGTAAAACGTGGCGGCGGTAACCCGATTTCGGTCTCGCGCGGGGTTGCCTTCCAATCGGTGGTGATATTGGCTTTAAGCCTTTATCTGATCGGTATCGGCCTGCTCGGTGAAGGCATGCGCTATCTCGGCGGGACATTTCAGAAAAACTTTTTTATTATTGTCAGCATGTTGATCGGGATCGCATTTTTATTTGTGTTCCTTTCTGAAAACCTGCGCCGCAAAATAAATGTTGCTCTTCAGAAAAGCTTTTTTCGCAATAAGTTTGACTATCGCCGGGAATGGCTCGAATTTACCCGGCAGATTTCGGGGGTTACCTCTTTTGAACAATTACAGCAGATAATTTTAACTTTTTTCTGTGAAACCTTCGGTTTCGCCGGTGCCACCCTCTATCTTAAAGAAAACAACAGTGATGATTATGTGCGCACGATCCGTTTTCGGGTCGGGGTTGATGAAGCTGTTTTCAATAAAGATAATGCTTTGATCGGTTATCTCGAAAAGCGGGACTGGATTTTAAATGTTGCCGACCATGAAACCGATATTGTGGCCGGCAATGAAGCTCTTTTCTTAGAGAATATCTCTCTGATAGTTCCTCTGCGCTTTGCTGAAACTCTCGAAGGTTTTGTCATCTGCGGCCGTTTGATAAACCCTGGTGAGAGGTTTACTTATGAGGATTTTGATCTCTTAAGAGTCTTGGCCCGGCAAACGACATCGGCAATCATTACGCGCCGGCTTTCGGAAGAACTGGCGGCGGCCCGGGAGCTGGTTGCTATCGGTAAAATCTCGGCATTTGTCATGCATGACTTGAAGAATCAGGTGACAAGTTTATCGTTGATGGTTGAAAAT
>JAGGWR010000102.1 GCA_021163445.1 Candidatus Tharpella aukensis | reverse complement strand
TGGAGTTTAACGATGGAGAGCAGTGCTGATTCTATCTCTATAGATGGTCAGGGGCAGTGGTGGTACGAAGGTAACAAGATCGTTCACCCAAAAGTTTTGGCCCTTTTTAAAAGTTCTTTGACGATTGATGAAGCTACAGGGGAGCTTTTTATTGATTACAAGGGGAAAAGGGCTCCCGTAAAGGTTGAGAAAACTCCTTTTTTTATTCATGATATCATTGTCGAGAAGGGAGCTGATGGAGAGCTTGTCGAAATTGTTCTGGAACTTGATGATGGTACGCGTGAGACTCTTGATCCGGAAAGTTTACGGCTTGACGATAGTGGAGCCTTGCAGGTTCAGGTTAAGAATGGTCGGTTTGCGGCCCGTTGTCTGCAAACCGCCCATTTTCGCTTGGCGGAGTTGTTTTCTGAGGATGGATATGGTAGCTTTTCTCTTATGATTGGTGGTAAGAGTTATATGTTGGCAAAAAATTAAGGATTTATCAAGAAGAACCTGAAAACATAGAAAAGGAGAAGTAAGGCATGAGTGATATGGGTAAGATTATAAGTGAAGCGGATGATGCGACGTTGGTGAAAATGGTGATGGACTCTTTCCGGCGAACCATGGTGCATTACGGCTGCTGGTTTTCTGAAGTCGAGCATCAACTCGGGATGGAGAAGGCTTTAGCGGTTGAGAAAAACGTTTGGAGTGCGAGTTTTGGTAATCAGCTCAAACGTTTGAGTAAGATTTTAGGTTTTGAGATTAAAGATGGGGTGCCAGCTCACCTCCATACGTTGTCACGTGAAGACCTCCTTGATTTGTTAAAGAACCTCGGCGTCAACTGGCTCGCTAATGATGGAATCTGGTTTCAGGCGGTCGAACATAAATTTGGCATGAATGACGCCAAACGTTGCAACGATACTTGCTGGACTCGTTATTCGCCTTATGAAGCGGAACGGATTAAAGAGCTTCTCGAACTGCCCGATAATGGCGGCATTCCGGCTTTAAAGCAAGCTCTGGCTTTTCGCATGTATGCTTTGATCAATAAGCAGTCGATTGAAGATGTCGATGAGAACTGTATCATTTTTCGCATGAATGAGTGTCGGGTTCAGGTTGCCCGTCAACGCCGAGGTCTGGAAGATTATCCCTGTAAATCAGCGGGTTTGGTTGAATATCCCTATTTTGCCCGAACGATTGATTCCCGGATTGAAACAGAATGTATCGGTTGCCCCCCTGATAAGCATCCGGAAGGTTGGTTCTGCGCCTGGAAATTTACGGTGGTTGAGTAAAGAATCGCAGTAGCGGCGTTGGAGATGATGAAAAAAATCAAAGGTGATGAGCGGCGTTTTCTGTTGGCTGTGACTGGCGGAATCGCCAGCGGCAAAAGTACGGTTTCCAGGATGCTTGGTGAATTGGGTGCGCCGCTGATCGATTTTGATCTGATCGCTCGCCGGGTGGTGGAGCCGGGAACCCCGGGGTTGGCGAAAATTGTTGACTATTTTGGCCGTCAAGTGTTAGCGGTGGATGGTTCACTGGAGCGCAAAAAACTTTCAGATATTGTTTTTGGCGATCCGGAAAAGCGGAAAAAACTTGAGAGCTTTACACATCCGCTTATTTTTGAGGAATTTTTCAAACAGGCCGACGAGATTGCCGCGAAAAATCCGGGTGCAATCATTCAGGTGGCGGTTCCTCTGTTGATCGAGTTGGGTTTGCAACAGATGTTTGATAAGGTGTTGGTTGTTTATGTGCCGGCTGAAGATCAGATAGTGCGCCTGGCTAAGCGTGATAGTATCAGCCGGGAAGCGGCCGCCAACATTCTTAAGGCCCAGCTGCCGATAGATGAAAAATTGCAGTTCGCTGATTTTGTGGTTGATAATACTAACGATCTTGCCTGTACCCGGCATCAGGTTGAGGGGGTATGGGAACAGTTGATGGCTTAGCCATCCCGTGTCTTGTTACGTGTTCATCAAGAGTTGAAGGGTTAAATAGTGGGGGGGGATGATGGCTGTAGAGTTGCGGTTTGCACCATATCAGATTGTTAATGTTGCCAGGGTCAAGACTGGTGATCAGTATAAATCCCACATATTGACCAAGGTTGGAGATACAATTCTTGTCGATCGACCGAAGTATAAGACGAGGGCCGGGAGCTGGCGTTATTTCGACTCGGTTTATGTTAATAATCTGCTCTATTTGAGTTATGAGCATTCCGGTGTCAAGTATGAATTTAAAACCTCGGTGCTCAAAGTAAGTTATGTTCCTTTTTACCACCTCTGCCTTAAGCTGCCGGACGATCGCGAGATTAAGACTGAGAATATCTGGAGCAGTCCTCGTTATAATGGTTTTGTTCCGGTAACCTTGACGGCCATGCATAAGGATGGCTACAGTGTTCTTTTGGCGGAGCGTTCTTTTATGGTTGATATCGGCCCTCGAGGGGTTGGGATTGTCAGCGAAAGCAAAATTTCTCGTAATTTTTTGCTCGAGATGAATGTTACGGCAGAGTGCCGCTTGCAAATTAAATGCAAGGTCAAAAATGTAAAGAGCGATCTGGTTGACGGTTTTTTTTATTATGGTTGTGAGATTGAGCAGGTCAGTGAGCCGGAACGTTTTTCCGAGTATCTCAATTTTCTGTCTGCCGCGACCGATTTTTTTACTTATATACCAAGCGATGTCGGGAGTGATGATTTTTCCTTCTTCAATTTTGCTTAATATTAGTAACTTGAGACCGTATACGTATGATTTTTTAAGTTGACAACTCTCTTTGCTAACCACTATAGAGTCATCATGTTTTTGTTAATGCTTAGGAGGTTGTTCGAGAATGCCAAAGGTTGAAATTGAGATAGAACGTTGCAAAGGCTGTGCTCTTTGCGTTGATGCCTGTCCCGAGCATGTGCTTGAGATTGGCAAGGGGATTAATTTGGGAGGCTATCAACATGTTGTTGTAGTCAACCCGGATGACTGTATCGGGTGTTGTCGTTGTGCCGAGATGTGTCCTGATGTAGCGATTGCGGTCTGGAGGTGAGTCTGGCATGAGTACCCCGAAGAAGGTTTTTACGAAAGGTAACGAAGCGATTGCGATGGCGGCTATTAATGCTGGCTGTCACTACTATTTCGGTTATCCGATTACTCCGCAAAATGAGATTCCCGAATATATGGCGATGCATCTGCCAGCGGTGGGCGGCGAATTTTTGCAGGCCGAGAGTGAAATCGCATCAATCAATATGTTGCTTGGTGCGGCGGCGACCGGCGTCCGGGCTATGACTTCATCCAGCGGCCCCGGAATCTCCCTCATGCAAGAGGGATTTTCTTATTTTGCGGGGAATGAATTGCCAGCTGTAGTTGTCAATATGAGCCGCCAGGGCCCTGGTCTGGGCGGCATAAACGCGACCCAGGGCGACTATTTTCAGTCGGTCAAAGGGGGCGGCCATGGTGATTATAAACTTATTGTTCTGGCTCCGCATACGGGTCAGGAACTCTATGATTTAACGATTAAAGCGTTTGAACTGGCGGAGAAATACCGGATTTTGACTCTGGTTTTGGGTGATGCCATCCTCGGCCAGATCAAGGAACCGATTGTTCCCTGGATTCCGGAAAAGACCAGTGGTGATGCAGATCGTGATTGGCTCATCACCGGAGCCAAAGGGCGGGAGCCGCGGCGAATCACATCCCTTTTCTTAGCCGATGGGGCGATGGAGAAACATAATTGGCACCTGCAGGAAAAATATGATCGAATTGAGCGTGACGATGTCATGGTCGAAGAGGTTGATACTGAAGATGCGGAGCTTGTCGTCGTTGCCTTTGGCAGCGTCGCCCGGATTGTGAAAAGTTCGATTGCCCAGGTACGAGAGAAGGGGATGAAGGTTGGTCTGGTTAGGCCGATCACACTCTTTCCTTTTCCTCGCAAGACTTTGTTAGAGTTGGGCGGGAGGGCGAAGAATTTTCTCGTGGCCGAGATGAATACCGGCCAGATGGTTGAGGATGTAAAACTCTCCTTGCCGGATGGTTGTAGTGTTGAATTTTATGGCCGGCCCGGTGGTTCGGTACCGACACCCGAAGATCTTTTTGACGTGATCAGTGAAACTTACAAGAAACTATAGTCGGGGAAAAGAAATATGAAACAAGTATTTAAACGGCCCGAGTCGATGACCGATAAGCCGTTTCATTTTTGTCCGGGGTGTCATCATGGCATTGTCCATCGGCTTGTAGCTGAGGCGCTTGACCATTTTGATGTGCGGGAAAAAACCGTTGGGGTCGCTTCAGTCGGTTGCTCGGTTTTTTTGTATGACTATTTTGCGGTTGATGTGATTGAGGCTCCGCATGGTCGGGCCTCAGCTGTGGCGGCCGGAACCAAGCGTGTGCTTAATGATCATGTTGTATTTACCTATCAAGGTGATGGTGATCTCGCCGCGATCGGTACGGCGGAAGTTATTCATGCCGCTAATCGGGGTGATAATATAACGGTTATTTTTGTTAATAATTCGATCTACGGTATGACTGGCGGCCAGATGGCGCCGACGACCTTGCTCGGCCAGAAAAGTACAACCTCTCCTTACGGACGAGATTGTCGCCGGGACGGCTATCCGATTAAGATGACTGAAATGTTGGCCGCATTGGAAGGGCCTTCTCTGGTCTCCCGGGTTGCCGTCAACACTCCGAGCAATGTCAAAAAGGCACGTAAAGTTATTCGTCAGGCTTTTCAGATGCAGATTGAGGGTAAGGGTTTCTCTTTTGTCGAGGTGCTCTCCACCTGTCCGACCAACTGGGGCATGACGCCGCAGGCGGCCAATGATCGTATCGCGGAAGAGATGATTCCCTATTTTCCTCTGGGAACCCTGAAGCAGAAAGATGTCATCGACGTCCTTTAATTTTTTAAGGTATTGTTATGTATAATGATGTAATTATGGCCGGTTTTGGTGGTCAGGGGATCATGTCGATCGGCAATCTGCTGGCTTATGCCGCGATTCTGGAAGATAAAAATGTTACTTTTCTGCCCTCTTATGGGGTTGAAATGCGGGGTGGAACGGCGAATTGCTCCGTAGTTATTGATGAACGGCCAGTTGGTTCTCCAATAGTCGGGCGGCCGATGTCGTTGATTATTATGAACCGGCCCTCACTGATTAAATTTGAGCCCCGAATGAAGCCCGGTGGCGTCGTGATTCTTAATAAAACTTTAGTTTCGGTTGATGTTTCAGAGCGTGATGATATCGACCTGTTTGCGCTTGATTTGAATGCCTTGGCCGAAGAGTCTGCGGGCAATGTGCGCCTGGCCAATATGGTAGCTTTGGGAGCCTATGTGCAAAAGAGCGGCGTGGTTGCCGTAGAGTCGGTTTCGGCCGCTTTACAAGATGCTTTAAATCCCAAGTATCATAAGATGATCCCCGCCAATAAGAAGGCGATTGAAGCGGGCGCTGCTGCGGTTTCTTAAAGAAAATAGTTGTTTATTGAGGGTGTATAAATGGAAGCGGTTAAGGTTGGCGAGAAAATTAAAGCACTGCGTCAGGAAGCAAATATCTCATTGCAGGATCTAGCCGAAAAGAGTGGTTATTCAACCGCCGTGCTTTCGCAGATCGAAAATCACCTG
>JAGGWR010000186.1 GCA_021163445.1 Candidatus Tharpella aukensis | reverse complement strand
TTGAACTGGGCCACAAACTCCTTAAACCCGGCGGACGCCTGGGCTATATTTCCTCATCCACTTTTTTCAAGACCGGTTCGGGTGAGCTGTTACGCAACTATCTGACAAAACAGGCGACGCTGGAGAAGATGGTTGATTTTGGCGACCTCCAGGTCTTCGATGGCGTGACCACTTACCCCGCTATTGTCGTCTTGAAAAAGGTGATCCCGGAAGCTGAGACGGCGATAGCGATTTTAGTCTTGCGAAAGTCTCTCCCCGACAACCTCGATCAGCACTTTACCCAGGAATATAGTACCATGCATCAAGCTCGATTGAGTCAATCGAGCTGGCAACTCGAAGATGAATCTCTCGCAAAACTGCGTCAGAAGCTGACGCAGGGGTATCAAACCTTGAAAGAGGTTTATGGTTCGCCATACCGTGGCGTATTGACCGGTCTCAACGCAGCCTTTGTCATTAATCGTCAAATTCGAAATCGGCTCATTGACGAGGATCCGCGATCAGAAGAGCTGCTTAAACCTTTTCTTGAAGGCAAGGATCTGAAAAAATGGCACGCCCAGCCGAACGATTTATGGTTAATCGCTATGCCAAAATTCTGGACACGTCAGGCAATGGGTAAAAACGCAAAAGAGATAATTAGCGAAGATAAAGCTTGGTTATGGCTGCAGCAGCAGTACGGTGCAATATCTAATTGGCTTGAACCTTTTGCCGGAAAAGGACGAAAACGATTAGACAAAGGTGAGTTCTGGTGGGAACTTCGGGCCTGTACTTATTATGAAGAGTTTGAAAAACAAAAAATCTTTTATCCTGAATTTTCAGTTAGTTCAAAGTTTCATAGGGATGCGCAAAACTATTATTCAAATAATAAAGGTTTTATTCTTCCAAATTGTGATGGCTACCTTTTAGGCCTTCTTAATTCCAAAGTTTCTTGGCAGTATCTTACAGGAATTTGTACTTTTGTTCGGGGAGGCTATTATGAGTTAAGATCAATCAAAATGGAGACATTGCCTATCCCTTCTGCAACCACCGAACAAAAATCCATTATTGGCAACCTGGCGCAAAAGTGTCAGGAGCTGTCCGAACAGCGCTACGCCATCGAAAATAACTTCCGCCGCCGCCTTCCCGATCTTTGTCCGCCGGAACGTGAGGCAAAACTGAATAATAGACTAAAGAGCTGGTGGCTGCTCGATTTTGCCAGTTTCCAAAAGCAGATAAAAAGCCAATTCAAAAGCTCTATCCCCCCGGCGGAACGTAACGACTGGCAAGACTATCTGGAGGGCGAACAGGCGAAAATCACCACTCTCAACCTGCAAATCACCCAATCCGAAGCCGAACTTAACCATGTGGTTTATGACCTCTTTGAACTGACTCCGCAAGAGATTGTCATGGTTGAGGCTTAGGAGACTGTCTGAGGGAAAACGGGGTCTGACCAAATTAACAAAAGGAGAGATTATGCCTACAATTTCTATGTTTTATGGTGTCTTAATCCTGATGTATTTCTACGACAACAAAAAACACAGTACACCACATATTCATGCAGAATTCGCAGAGTACGAAGTCTCTATATCAATTGAGGATGGTTCTATTTTGGGTGGTACTTTGCCTTCAGCAAAAATGAAATTGGTTCAAGCATGGATAGAGATTCACAGAGAAGAATTGTTGGCAAACTGGAAATTGGCGGTGTCAGGTGAACCTATTTTCAAGATTAACCCCTTACAATAAAAGGTGTTTGTATGGATACGATACTAAAAGCTGTTCCACTTGAACATTATCGCATTGATATTCTAACAAGTAGTGGAGTTGAAGGTGTTTTTGATGTAAAGCCTTATTTAAAAGGAACTGCATTCAAACAACTGGAAGAAAAATCATATTTTGATCTTGTTCGTCCAGCCCATCATGGTATCATGTGGCCTAATGAACAAGATTTCAGCTCAGATACAATAATTTGGGATATACAAAATACCCAACAAAAACATGCGCTTGACCGGGAATAGTCGACTGTTGTTTTTTTGAGCATTATGGCTCGACAAGAGATGTTAGGTGTCATACATTCATTAATTGGGGTCAGAGTAAAATTATTTAATTTTACTCTGACCCCAATTAATGCGATAATTTTCTCAGAGGGCCTTTTTTCTTCTTGTTTTTCGGTGAAATTATTTGTTTGCTTATGAGGCGGTTATAGGTTATATTCGCTTCATAATATGAGTTGATTGTGGAGCGTAAATGGTTCAATATATCTGGCAAGAGGAAAAATGGCCCGTTTTTACCTGGCATAGCGATGTTGTGCTGGAGGCGCTCAGTCGGTGTAATTTTAAGCGTGGTCAACTTCTAGGCCGGGTCGCTTCTTTGGGTATGGAACTCGGACTGGAGGCTCAGGCCGCAGTTCTCGCGGCCGAAGTGTTGCAAACTTCCGCCATTGAAGGACACTCCTTAGATCCTGATTCAGTCCGCTCCTCAGTGGCTCGACGCCTGGGCTTGCCGGAGGTCGGATTAGCTAAACCTGATCACTATGCCGATGGGCTGGTTGATGTTTTGCTGGATGCTACAGTCAACTACAATCAAAGATTAACGATAGAAAGACTCCACGGCTGGCAGGCTGCCCTTTTTCCCACTGGTTTTTCTGGATTGCATCGTATTATTGTTGGCGGATTTCGCAAGGCTAACCCTCCCATGCAGGTCGTTTCCGGCCCGATAGGCCGGGAAAAAATCCATTACCAAGCTCCTCCAGGTGAGAGCATAGAAAAAGAGGTCACCCTTTTTTTGCAATGGTGGCAAAAAACAGAGGGTCAGCTAGATGGTATCCTGCGTTCAGCGATTGCCGGTTTTTGGTTTGTTTCAATTCATCCTTACGAGGATGGCAATGGGCGTCTGGCTAGAGTGATTACAGATATGGCCCTGGCTCAGGATGAAAGAGCAGCGGTTCGCTATTACAGCATTTCAAATCAGATAATGGAAGAACGCCAAAAATTTTACGAAGTGCTTGAAATGTGTCAAAAAGGTGGGCTTGATATCAGCGATTGGTTAATCTGGTTTATCGGCTGTTTTGAAAGATCTATTACTAGATCTGACGATCTTATTGGTAACGTATTACAAAAAGCTCGTTTTTGGGAAAGCCATAGCCAAAAACAATTAAGTAAGCGTCAATGCAAGGTGATTAATCGCTTACTTGATGCTGGCCCCGGCGGTTTTATGGGCGGCTTGACGACTAAAAAATATATGGGAATGACCAAGACCAGCCGCGCAACTGGCTATCGTGAAATCACTGATTTGCTGGATAAAAAATTGCTTGTCCAAAACCCGGGCAAAGGTCGCAGCGTTAATTATGATTTAGCTTGGCCTGATCCTCAGTAATAAAAATTACCCAAAAAAATTAAAGGAGACGCAAATGAAGGATTTATTGTTTGAACCTATTACCATCAACCAGCTTGAGATAAAAAATCGGATCTATCTGCCAGCTATGCATCTTGGGATGGCGGCTAACTTTAAAGTTACAGACCAGATTTTGAATTTTTATGCCCCTCGCGCCAAAGGCGGGGTCGGCATGGTTTGTGTCGGCTTTGCCACTGTCGATGAGCTTTCCGGCAGTCCCTTGAATATCGGTGCTCATAAAGATAGTTTTATTCCCGGCCTGACCCGGCTGGCGGAGACCATTAAAAACAATGGGGCTAAAAGTGCGGTGCAGCTCAACCACGCCGGGCGCTACAATCCTTCATTTTTCTTGAATGGGAAATCGCCGGTAGCACCTTCACCTCTGCCCTCGCGCTTGACGCAGGAAACTCCTCATGAGTTGACCCTTGATGAAATTAAAGAGACTATTGCCGCCTTTGCCAGCGCCGCCCTACGGGTTAAAACCGCCGGTTTTGACGCAGTTGAAATACTCTCCGGTACCGGTTATCTGATTTCTGAGTTTCTCTCGCCTTTGACCAACCAGCGTACAGATGTTTACGGGGGCAGCTTCGCTAACCGGATGCGCTTCGGACACGAAGTTATGGCCGCCGTTCGCGATGCCGTGGGTTCTGATTATCCTTTGATCGTCCGGATGAACGGCAATGATTTTATGCCCGGCGGCAACAGCCGTCAGGAGTTGGTTGAATATGCTCAAACGCTGGCTCAGGGCCCGGTTGATGCGTTGTGCATAAATGTTGGTTGGCACGAAGCTCGGGTGCCCCAGATTGTGACTTGCGTACCGCATGGGGCGTTCTCTTATCTCTCCAGAAGTATTAAAGAAAAAGTTGATATTCCGGTAATCGCCAGCCATCGGATTAACGATCCGGAAACGGCCAGGGAGCTGCTGGCTGATGGTATGTGTGATATGGTGGCAATGGGCCGGAGTCTGATTACTGATCCCCGGTTACCGGAAAAAGCCCAACAAGGTCTGGAAAACCAAATTCTTCACTGTATAGGTTGTGCCCAGGGTTGTTTTGATAATCTGTTTAAGGTTAAGCCTGTCGAGTGTCTCTGTAACCCGGAAGCCGGGCAT
Organism: Candidatus Tharpella aukensis; assembly: GCA_021163445.1. GTDB lineage: Bacteria > Desulfobacterota > Anaeroferrophillalia > Anaeroferrophillales > Tharpellaceae > Tharpella > Tharpella aukensis. The sequence goes on along the minus strand of JAGGWR010000186.1, from coordinate 5,883 downwards.
GAGGGGCAAAAAAACTTAGAGAAAACTGAAAATCCCAAAAAGGTGATGGTCGTCGGCGGCGGCCCGGCCGGCATGAGCGCGGCTCTGGCGGCCGCTTTGAAGGGCCATGATGTTACCCTTTATGAACAATCTGACTTCTTGGGTGGTCAACTCTATCTGGCGGCCGCACCTCCGGGTCGGGATGATTTTTACCTGCTTGCAGAAGACCTTGAAGAGCAGTTGGCGGTCAACGAAATCCCGGTGCTTTTCGACACAATGGTTGATGGTAAGCTGATCGCAGAAAAAAAACCGGATGTCGTGATTGTCGCAACCGGGGCAACAGATTTAACTCCTCCCATTCCCGGTATTGATCTTCCCCATGTTGTCCAGGCCTGGGATGTTCTGGTTGACCAGGTCGAAACCGGAGACAATGTGGCGATTATCGGCGGCGGCGCTGTTGGCGTGGAGACGGCTCTGTTTCTGGCGGAAAAGGGAACACTGTCGGCAGAAACGGTAAAATTTCTGCTTGTCAATAAAGCCGAAACCCCGGAAGCTCTTTATGAGATGGCGACCAAAGGCAGTAAAAAAGTGGTGCTCGTTGAAATGTTGAATAAAGTCGGCAAAGATATCGGTAAGTCAACCCGCTGGGGCATGATGCAGGAGCTCTCCCGGGCTGGCATCAAATCCGTGACCGAACATACAGTAACCGAGATCACGCCGACTGGCCTGACTATGGAAAAAGATGGAGAAGTCGTAAAAATCGAAGCCGACACCGTAGTTATCGCGGCGGGTTCAGCCTCGATCAACACCCTGGAAAGCGTTCTTAAAGAGATGCAGGTTCCTTGTCTGGTGGTTGGTGATGCCAAACAGGTAGCCCTGGCCTTTGACGCGATTCATCAAGGTTATGCTGCGGGACTTTCTCTGTAATTTTTTGTCGTGAAATATTATGGCCCAAGCACGATAAGTGCGCGGGCCATAATATTATGTATATATATTGTTTAGAATGTGCTAATGAGAAAGTCGGGTACTATCTATAAAAATTTTAGTAGGGAAAAGGGAGTACACATGAAGAGGAATATTATTGTTCAGTTGTTAGTCTTTGCTTTTATGAGTATCATTTCAACTCAGGTTTTTGCTGAAGAGAGTCCCTTTTCTCTGAGCTTTTCCGGTCAGTACATCCCCATTGTTTCCGGTGATGCGGGAAAGGGGAGTGGGGCTCCCGATTATGATGATGCCTTTGACGATGGTCTGGCGCTCGCCGTGGAAGGGGCTTACCAGTTAAATCCAAAATTTGCTCTCCTCGGAGGGATCAGCTATGAAAATTATTCGGGTGATAAACATCAGGGAATCTCATTTGACGACCTTGACATCCTGACCCTGTATGTTGGTAGCAAATACTACTTTTTGTCCCGGAAGAAGACGGGCTGGAATCCATATCTGAGAGCCGATATCGGCGTCGCCAATTTCGATTCTGTGGATATTTCATATATGGGTGTAAAAGCAGATTATTGGGACAGCTCATGGGAGTTGATGGTTGATGCCGGGGCCGGGGTTGAATACAAGTTTGACCGTCTGGGAGTTTTCCTTGAAGTAAAAGCTCGCTATCTGGATAGTCCTTCTTCCGCTTCCGATATGAAGGAATTTTCTAAAGCAGATTCATCCTGGAGCCTTCCGATAATGCTCGGTGTATCATTTAATTTTTAATAATACTCTTTAAGCGAAACCGCAACCCCATCAATGAGCTGAAGTTAGAGTGAAGGTTGCTTCGCCCACTTCGAAGGGGACACGGCTCAGCCCGCCACGGGCTAAAGCCCGGTCTGGAGGCATGTCCCCGTATCGAGATAGTTGGAAATCTTTTCTTGTTTTTTTAAGGCATGAGTATAAAGGGGATTTACATGATTATTAGTAGCAAAAGATATAAATGCTCTATTTTAATAGTTACACTTATTTTATCCAGCTTTTTATTGTCTGGTTTAACGGTAGAGGCTGCAAACTGGGCCACAGGAATTAAAAACAAACTTAATCCCGTGGTAACCACCCGTGACGATAAAGGGGTTTGGTTCATTAAGGGTGATGCGACTGCTCCGCTCTATGATGTTTTTGAAGCCATGGGCTATGCCGTTGCGACGGATCGGCTTTGGCAAGCTGAAAAATACCGTCGCTTGGGCCGGGGTAAGCTGGCCGAAGTTTTTGGTTCGAGTCAATTAAAAAGTGATATCCAGGTTCGAACCACCGGCTATTCCGACCAAGAGTATAAGGATGGATTTGAGGCCCTGAACCAGGAAACCCAAGATACCATCAACGGCTATGTCGCCGGTTTTAATCGTCGCATTGCCGAGGTCAAAAAAGATCGCAGGTTGCTCCCTTTTGAGTTTAAAGCCGTAGGCGGATCATTAGGAATAGACTTCGTTCCCGAAGATTGGAGCTATGTTGACGTACTCGCTTGGGCTACCACGATGTTAAGATTTTTCGATGGCGAAGGAACAAGCTCGGGCCAAATAGAAAGTTATGCTCTTTATCAGACGTTAGCGGCAAAATTTCCCGCCGATTTTCAAAGGATGTTCCAGGATCTCAGGTGGACACAAGATCCCGATGCTGTTACTTATATAGCAGACAAGTCCTTAATGGCGGCAAAAGAAACTAGCCCGGCTTTGACTCCAGAATTCAAGAAAGTTTTGGCTGATAATACTTCTGATTTTAAAAAGATTTCTCGGGAGATAAAAGAAACCAAGAAAGAGATTGTCGCCAACCTTAAAGAGATCAACGCCTTTGTGAAAATGGGAAGTTATGCATGGGTTGTTTCCGGTAAAAAAACTGCATCCGGGAACCCTATAATCTATTCCGGGCCCCAGATGGATCATGCTTTTAAATTTTCGGTTCCTTCAATAGTTGGTGAGGGCTCGATTAAAGCTGGCGGCTTAAATATTTCAGGGATGACAATTGCCGGAATGCCCGCAATTGTCATAGGCCGAACCCCTCACCACGCTTGGTCCATGCAGGTCGGCCACGCCCATACTACGGACTACTACCTTGATGATATCTCAACAATGGTTCTGCACCGAGTCGAAGTCATAAAAGTGGCGGGACAGGCTGATGTTCAATTGCCGGTATACAGAACGCCGCATGGCCCAGTCGTAAATGCCGATCCTGTAATCTCCTGGAAATACGCCCATTGGGGACATGAATTTTCAATGGTTGGAACCTACCTGGAACTGGCTCGGGCTCAGAGCATGGATCAATTTGGTCAGGCGATCAGAAAAGTCTCCCTTTCTCAGCACTATTGCTATGCTGACTGTGATGGTAATATTGCATACTGGATGTCCGGTTTTGATCCGATCCGGGCACCGGGCGCTGATCGCAGATTTCCCCAGATGGGAGATGGCAGCGCCGAGTGGCCTGAACCGGTCACATTAAAACCTTTGGCGACCGAACGTAATGGAGCAAAAGGCTATTACTGCGGCTGGAACAATAAAGCTAGCCTCAGCTATGCGAATGCACCCAATTCAGCTTCATACTATTTTGGACCTTTTCACCGGGCCCATGTCATTAATGACTATCTTGCCACTCATGACAACCTGACTTTTGCAGATGTCAAAAATCTGGCCCTCTATATCGCAACCACAGATTCAATTAGTAAAAATTTCCTGAACTCGACCCCGGATACTTATGGTGATGGCGGTAATCCATGGAAATTTGTAAAAAATGATTTCATTTCGGCAGTTCAGGCGGCTCCTTCTGATTCTCGAAATGCGGCTCTGGCACTTCTCGCAAGCTGGGACGGACATTTTGTCGCGGGTGGCCCGGAAAACTGGGCCTTTGGTACGAATCGTGCCGATGCCTGGATACTCATGAATGTGTGGATCAGTGAAGTTATTAACATGACTTTTACCGACGAGCTTGATTCGGGTGAGAACCGCAAGGTACTTTTCAACGTTCTATTGCACGGACTTTCCGGTTATCCGACAAGCATAACCAATTTGTATAATTGGTTCGAGAACAAGACCAATCCAGATGCTCCCCAAACCCAAAATGACATTATTGTTGCTGCTTTGGACAATACTTTAACGGTACTCGGTAACCGGCCGTGGGGAACTGATAAACGTGGCCAGATTACATATACACATGAGATGATAGGACCGCTTCACTCTTTGCCAACATCTTCTCGTTCAACCTATGCCCATTGCGTAGAGATGGGGCCCAAAGGGCCGGTACGTATTGAAAGCATGCTGCCTCTTGGACAATCCGGTACTATTTTAATGGACGCCACCGGGGCTCCGGTATTTGATCCCAACTTTTTCAGCATGTCACCAGTTTATGATAGTTTTCAGCACCGGGAGTTCCCTTTAAACAACTAATGACCCTTAATTAAACCAAAGAACCAAAAAAGGACAGGGCCTAAAAACCCTGTCCTTTTTCTTTCTATTCCGGGGACACCTTACTTAATTCGGTGCCCGGCACCGAATTAAGTAAGGTGTCCCCGGAATAGCGGAAGTAAGGTGTCCCCGGAATAGAAAGAATAGCGTATATAGAAATATGGAATTTACTTTTCTCACTTGACGAATCAGCTACTCTTGTGTATTCTCCCTACCTAACGTTAGTTAAAGATGGTTTCCCAGAGTTTTGTCACAACTTGGAGAAGAGATGATGTTGAAAATATTTCATTGCCTGATTGTACTTCTTATAACTATCGCCGGAGCTGGACAAGGCTGGACTGAAACCAAGACTGAAAAGCAAAAACCCTCGGAAACCGCGACCTCGGTTTCCGCAACCCCTGTTACTGCAACCCCAGTCACCGCAACTTCCGTGACCCGCGATACGGTGATTATTACCGAAGAGGCGATGGGCTGGATTGAAGCAAAAATCAACCCTACAGTGGCGGCTGAAGTCTCCGGACGCATCCAAAAAGTTTATGTCGATACAGGCCAGGTAGTCAACGCCGGAGATACGATGGTCACAATTGACAGTGAGCAACAGGAGCTTGAAAAAGCGGCCTTGCAGTCGGATGTTGACCGGCTTGAAGCCTTAATTGTTAATCAGAAACGCACACTTGATCGTTACCAGAATTTGTTGTCTAAAAAATCGATCTCTCAGGAACGGTTTGACAATGCCGATGTCAAACTAATCACGCTTAAAGAGCAGTTGGCTGGTGCAATCTCCCGGCTGGCTGATAATCGGCGGCGCCTGGCCAAGACTTCGGTATTTGCCCCGGTCGGCGGCTGGGTCGAAAAAAGATTTGTCTCCGAAGGTGATTTTGTCAGACCGGGCACCCCGCTTTTGCAGATGGTAACTGATCAATTTTTTCGTATAGTTCTGCCTTTTCCTGAAAATGTTGCCTCCAAACTATGTCCGGGGCTTGAAGTCCAACTCACATCTCCACTCAGCCAAAACCGGATAATCAACGCCAAAATTGATCAAATCAGACCGGCCGTAAACATCTACAGCCGTGCCCTTGAAGTTATTATTTATCTTGAAAACCCTGGAGCCTGGCGGCCCGGCGGGACGATCAACGGCACCGTCATTATCGAGCGCCGTGAAAACGGTATTCTGGTTCCGGCACAAGCGCTTGTCCGGCGCCCGGCCGGCGAGGTTGTTTACCAAATCGAAAACCGGATTGTCCGCCAGCGCCAGGTTATTACTGGCCAAAGCCAGGGCGATCTGGTTGAGATCATCAGCGGCCTTAAAGGTGACGAGAGAATTGTTGTCGACGGTGCCGGATTTTTAACTGATGGCGCCCCCGTAATGGAGAGACAGCAATGAGTTTGCCTGAACTCTCCATAAAACAGCATGTCTTAGCGATTATGCTGAGTGCGGTCATTATCCTTTTTGGCCTGGTCAGCTATAACCGAATCGGGGTTGACGAGTACCCGGAGATCGATTTCCCGATGGTCTCAATTACAACCACCA
>JAGGWR010000015.1 GCA_021163445.1 Candidatus Tharpella aukensis | reverse complement strand
TTTTTGAGAATACTCATCTTGAGATGATCATGGGCAAGAAGATTATGGATAAGTTGGGTTATCGTTCCGCGATTATTGTGAGTTCGCCTTATCATATGCGCCGGTTGCAGTTGATTGCGGGGAAGGTTTTTGGGAACGATTATCAGGTTGGTTTTACGGCGACGCCGTTTGAGAAGTTTGGCACGTTGGGGTGTTTTCGGTCTTGGAAAGCATTTGAAAATGTTGGGAGTGAGTATTTGAAGATTGGCTGGTTTTTGGTTTATTGTTGGTTTGTTTAGGTTTTTCTTTATTGCCATACCACAAGGGCACTTCCTTCGGTCGCAACGCACACAGACAAAGGCGGACGGGGGCAGTAAAGGCAAAATCTAAGTCAGGTGTAGGGTTGACAATTGTTTTTTTTTACATAGCGCGTAAACGGGGTCAGAGTCAAATTATCAGGCGTGGCTGCCCTGTTTCAATATGTTGCTTGCCCACTGGTTGATGCTTTTGCCGTTAACCGGGTCTGTACCAATAAGTTACTGATCTCCAGCCACTCAAAAAGCCTCGGATAAATGGGGTCATCCTTGAAATGCAATATTTTAAGCAAATATGTTATTTCAAGACCTGACCCTACTGTTTTCCTACTACTGTTTTCTCTGAATCATTTTTGAAACGCATTTTCACACAGATGTGCCTGAACCCTTTTGTAGATTTCTCTCACGCGAGAAGAGGACGTTGGCAGAGCATCCCGGATGGATTCGAGGAATCTTTTTTCCCGGACAATCCGGAATGTCATGGGGAAATTTAAGTCGTAGACCCATCCCATCTGAAGCAGCTTGAAATCCGTAAGGGTTTTGAGGTCTGACATCTGTACAAGGGTTCTATTCATCAGCGCATCGTAGACCGCGTCCGAAACCTGTGGCGTATCCGGCAGATCCAGTTCAAGGGATCGGTTCCGTTGATTTCTGGAACGGTGGTAATACTCGGTCACCACGCGCCAGATGTCCACCTTGTCAGCATCTCTCAAAAGTTTCAAAAATAAAAGACCACGTGACGTTTGATTTTCAGGCAAGGCTGCACGGTTATGGTGTCTTACTGTCCAAATAATCATCTCCGCCGTTTCAGGTTCAATGCCGTCTAATACATGTAAATTCTGTATCACGTCCGCGCCGAGTGCGGCATGGTCTTTTGATTTATGGTCTGAAAACGTCCGGTATCGTTTGTATTGCTCGAATCGGCCGATATCATGCAAAAGCGCACATGTTTCAGCAATAGAAAGATCTTCACTGGATAACTCCAGGCTGAATCCTATCATTAGAATTGCCTCGCAAACCCGGCGTGTATGCTCAGCTTTCAGTATTATGTTTTGCTGAACCATGGGTTCGTTGGAGTAGAAACCGGAAGTATAATCTTCGAACCAGTCCTTTAATTTCAGTAGTTTGGTTTGGATCTTCATTAATATCCCATTCGATCACGAACATTTTACATCTTCAAAAAATGAAAAAAGGGGTAAAAAAAAGGAGCCAGGTCTTGAAATGCAATATTTTAGGTAAATATGTTATTTCAAGACCTGACCCAACTGTTCTCTTAGCCGAGTTCTCTCTCACAAGTAGGAACAATCACAATGCGTATGGATTGAAAAGCTGCAAACTATCTATACTGCTAAAATCATCAACATTTCGTGTCACGAGTATTGCATTATGTACCAGGGCCGAAGCTGCAATAATCGAATCACCTAATGACATTTTCCGTTTTTGTCTTAATTCTATAGCTTTTTCTTTCACTCCCTTGGAAAGTTGAATTTCTTTTCCTTTAGTAAACATCGATTCAATGATTTTCTTATCTTCTGAATCGAGTTCTTGATATCCCAAAACTTCAATCCTTGTTACAGAAGCAAAATAAAAAAATCCCAGCCCTGCCAATAACTGATATGATTTTTCATCATCCGATGCGGCATTACTTGCATAGATAAAGATATTACTGTCTACAAGGTAAATCACGATCCCCCCTGACCTCTCTTTGCCAAGCAACAGGATCCTTAATTGTCCTAAAAGTCCCCTTAGAACGCAGCCTGAGGAGAACATCTCTCAAAACACCTTTCTTTCCTTGACCTACCATCAATTCATCAACCAGACTCTCCTCAAACTCTTTAATTCTATATTTGAGTTCGTGGCGTGGAATATTATCTGGAACATTAATTGTTACTTGCATTTTTCTACCCCCTTATGCCTGCGACTGGGGACACCCAATATCAATCAGTCGCATATTACATAATAAACTATCTTATCTAAATCAGACAGTATTTGCTTTCCATAAGAAAATCAAGTTAAATGGACAGCTCAAGTATAAAAAAGGGGCCAGGTCTTGAAATGTAATATTTTAGGCAAATATGTTATTTCAAGACCTGACCATACTGTTCGCTCTTCTCGAAGTACAGTGTCAAGATCATATCCTTCGCCAGCCTCTACCTCGCTATTTCCCTTGACCAAAACTCGTAGGAGCTCTTTTTCGTGCTCAAATTTCTCATATGCATCAACGCCGATCATCACTGCTGCTGCCTGTCCTCTTTGTGTAATAATCAAAGGTTGTCTGTAAGGTTTTTTGTACTTGGCTTTCATACTTGGAATGATAACATAAAATGCTTGTGTTTGCAAGCATGGAATGATTGCATGATGGTCATTCATACCTACTCTGGAAGAGCTGGCCCTCAAGGATGAAACGGTGAAAGGGAGACCATTAGGGGTCAAATCTTTATCCTTGACAAAATTATTTCTATACCATCTTCTTTATGTTTTTTGGGTAAAATACGCAATAATATGTTACCTTGAAAGAAAGAATGATTTATGGTTTGGGTGTTGTGATGGAATTGATTCATTTGGGTGGAGAAAAGACGGTTACCGGGTCTTGTCATTTGTTGCGTTTTAACGGGGTTAATATCCTGGTTGATTGTGGTTTGGCTCAGGGTAGTGATCGGGTACTGCCGATGGCTGAGTGGCCAGTGCCGCCGGAAAAGATTGACTTTCTGTTTTTGACGCATGCTCATATTGATCATATCGGGCGGCTGCCGGAAATTATGCGCGGAGGTTTCAGAGGTGAGATAATCACGACTGAGGCAACCGCGTTTTTATTGGGGCCGATGCTTAAAGATGCTTTGAATTTCAGTGATTTCAGGCGGGATGTCCGCGAGCGTATTTTAGAGGATATTGAGCGCTTGACTTGGGGTTTTGAGTATGGGAAAGAGTTTGAATTAAAGTCTGGGATTCGGTTTTTGTTGGGGCGGGCCGGGCATATTCTGGGGTCGGCCTGGGTGCGGTTTTCGGGAGATTGTGAGACGGTTGTGTTTTCCGGCGACCTTGGTAGTTGTGAGACCCCGCTTTTGCCGGATCCTGATATCCCGGAGCCTTGCGATTTGTTGGTGATGGAGTCGACTTATGGTGATCGGGTACATGGTGATCGAAAGTTTCGGATTGAGCGTTTGGGATCGGTTTTAAGTCAGGCTCTGGCTGATGGGGGAAAGGTTTATATTCCGGCATTCTCTTTGGGACGGAGTCAGGAGCTTTTTTATGAGATGGATCGGCTTTTTAGTGATAGTGAATTGCGGGCGAAATTTCCGGATCTGGGTGGTGAAAAAGTGCCGGTTTTCCTTGATTCGCCTTTGGGTTTGAAGATAACTGATATCTACTCCAAGTTGGGGAAATATTGGGATCAGGAGAGCCGGGGGCTTTTAGCGGGTGGTGATCATCCGCTCGATTTTGATAACTTATATGGGGTTGATAGTTATCAGCGGCATCATCGTCTGCTCGATTATGAGGGGCCGGGTGTGATTGTTGCCGGGAGCGGGATGTGCAGCGGCGGGCGGATTGTTGATCATCTGAAAGAGGGTATTGGTGAGCGCTGCAATGATATTCTTTTTGTCGGATACCAGGCCTATGGCACGCCGGGTCGGGATATTTTAAAATATCACCGGCGGCCGGGGGCTTATGTTTATTTTAGTAAAATACGTGATAATATGTTATATTGAAAGGAAGAATGATTTATTGTTTGGGCCTTGGGGAACTGAGAGAATGACTTATGGCAAAACATGACAGTGGTTATAAACTTCTCTTTTCTCATGCCCAAATGGTCGAGGATCTGCTGAAAGGGTTTGTCCGGGAAGAGTGGGTTGAGAAGCTGGACTTTTCCACCTTGGAAAAAGTTACCTCCGGTTTTACCAGTGGTTTTGTATAATGGAGACCCTGATAATATTCCATGATTACACGGCCCCAGTTCGCTTCTGCGAACCCAGAAAATCTTCGGTTCCATGCCGTATCCAATATGGTTAGAGCTAATATTTTACCGACACCAGCCATGGTAAGTAGCTTTATAAATTCTTCCTTCAATTTCACCCTGTCCAATACTACTTTCTCTACTTTACGAATTTGACATCCTATAAAATCAATTGTCTCTTTGCTTATTGATCCGCTCAATGCTAAATCTTTATTATTTTCCAGAAATGGTGCGACATTATCTTTTCTAATTGCTTTAATTTTATTGGCGCTCAATTTTCGTCCGCAATTTCTCTGAATTATGCCCTGAAGACTATTTATCAGCGAAGTCCTTAATTTTACCAAATGTCCTCTTTTACGAAGCAAATCCCGAATGGGTCTTTCATTTTTTGGATAAATGTAACCCTCTGGCAGTATTCCAAGTCGCAGTAAATGAGCTAGCCAAAAAGCGTCATAATTATCATCGCTGTGCTTCAACCCCTTATATTTTTGAATGCCAACAGGGTTGGCTAAGTGCAATTGATACCCTTCGTCCATGAGCATATCTACCAGCCAGTACCAATTAAAAGTCGACTCAACCACAAGGCCGGCAAGGTTCTTTCTGTACGGCTCCAGCTCAGACAAAATTACATCAGGAGAATTAGGTAGCTTTCGTTTGTAAATTATATTATCTTCTTCGTCAATAATTGCCAGGTAGTTATTGTTTGAATGTAAATCAAAGGCTCCAAATAATTTTTTTGTTTGGTATAGCGTCTTCATTGAGGCACCTCCTTTTCAGCAAAATTTATTTCTATGCCATCTTCTTATCCCGATTTCTCATGCCTGAATGGTTGAGGAACTGCTGAAAGGATTTGTCCGGGAGTGGGGAACCTATCTCTTTTATGGAAAAGTCAATTTAATTGAAGCGGACATGTAAGCGGACATTGTTTGCATTGTATAGATTGTAATTATCTGTTATTAAAGAGTTATGAAATTAAGTAAACAGGACGTTTCGGCGGGTGCTCCAGCCCCTGAGGACAGGGGTGAGTCGGTTGCTTCTATGGAGCCGTTGCAGATTGCAACAGACTCTCATTTTCGTGAACCCCTAAATGATCTTGCTGTAGAGCTTGCGGCTAAGGCTGCCGGGTTTCGGCAAGAATTGCCTCGCAAGCTGGTTCCCGCCCTGGCAACCCTTGTCCGAGGGATGAATTGCTACTACAGCAACCTTATTGAAGGACATGATACCCACCCTGTGGATATCGAACGGGCATTGCAAAATGATTATAGCACTAATCTTCGCAAACGAAACCTGCAACTTGAAGCCCGGGCTCATATTGAGATTCAGAAATGGATTGACAATGGTGGTCTGGAAAATCGCGCCACAAAAGTGTCTGGATTGCTCGAACTTCACCGGAAGTTTTGTCAACTTTTGCCTGATGATTTGCTTTGGGTAGAGGATGAAAAAAACAAAAAACAGATTCGAGTTGTCCCCGGTGAATTGCGAAACCGTGATGTTCAGGTGGGACGTCATGTTCCAGTTAGTCCAGGGTCTGTGCCCAGGTTTCTGGAAAGATTTGAACAGATTTATACACGCCTTGGTCGAACGGAGATGATTATTGGTACGGCCGCCGCACATCACCGACTGCTCTGGATTCACCCCTTTCTTGATGGTAATGGTCGGGTGACACGACTTCTTTCTCATGCAATGCTGCAGCAGTCATTGAACAGTAGCGGAATATGGTCGGTAGCTCGTGGATTGGCCAGGAATGAAAAGCAGTACAAACAACTACTTGATAATTGTGATCAACCACGTCTTGACGATCTGGATGGTAGAGGCCATTTGAGCGAGAAAACTTTGGCCCAATTTACTCATTTCTTTCTAAATATCTGCCTTGACCAGATATCTTTTATGGAGAGCCTTATGCAACCGGAACGGCTGAAAGAGAGGATACTTTTGTGGGCTGCAAACCAGGTCTCTCTAGGTACCTTGCCGGTAAAATCAGGTAGGTTACTTGAAGCTGTAATTTATAAAGGTGGTGAACTGCCACGGGGTGAAGCTGCTGGAGTGCTTGATGTGGGATCGCGGCAGGCCCGCAGGATTGTTGCTGCTCTCATAAACGAGGATGCGCTGGTTTCCGAAAGTTCACGAGCTCCTTTACGCTTGAATTTTTCCGCCCGTCTCGCAGGGTTTTGGCTGCCTGGTTTGTTTCCTGATCAACATGGTTAAACGCATTTATCGGGGACAGCCACTCATTCTTAGACAAATGGAGAATTATTTACAGGATTTCAGGCACAGAAGCTTCATGGAAGGTGTCTTCACATAGCTAGGGTAAAAATAAAAGAATTAATATCAGGATAACGGAAAAAGATTTCCACGATATAGCGGAAAGCGTCAATTTGTCAGCGCGTAAACGGGGTCACGCGTAAACGGGGGCAGAGTCAAATTATCAGGCGTGGCTGGCCTGTTTCAATATGTTGCTTGCCCATTGGTTGATGCTTTTGCCGCTGACCTTAGCTGCCATAGCGACGGCAGCATGAACCTCGACCGGAACCCTGAGCATGAGATTGCCAGAGTAGGATTTTTGGGCCGGCCGGCCGGTCTCTTCGCTGATGCTGATATAGTTGTCGACCGCTTCATGGAAGGCGTTTTCAAGTTCATCGACCGTGGCCCCGTGGAAACCGACAATATCGCGAATTCCAGCCAGGTGACCGACGAAGATGCGGTCTTCATCGTCAAATTCGATACGGGCTAAATAGCCCCGATATTTCATTGTGTTCATGGTTTAACTCCTGCAAGTTGTAAAAAATTGCGGGCATCTTTGACCCGGTATCTGAGCGCCGCTTTATCGGGATGCGGTCGATGGAAATCGGCCCGGATATTGTTTAAAACAAAACTTACGGCAGAACCTTCTCGTTCGGTCTTCTTTGCGCCCAAAATCAAAAACAGCGCCTCGATATGGCGGAATTCAAGGTTGCCGTTAACCGGGTCTGTAAAGATTGTCTGTAAGGTTTTTTTGTACTTGGCTTTCATACTTGGAATGATAACATAAAACGCTTGTGTTTGCAAGCATGGAATGATTGCATGATGGTCATTCATTCCTACTCCAGAAGAGCTGGCCCTCAAAGATGAAACGGTGAAAATAACCATTTCCTTAAGCAAGACCAGTGTTGATTTTTTTAAGCAAGAAGCCAAGAAACATCGCACTCAATATCAGAGAATGATTAGAAGGCTTCTTGATGAATATGCAGCTCATCAGATATAGTACAGACTCTGATTGCGGTGTCTATTGGGGCGGTTTTGATTTTTTGCCACAGTCGCACACAGACAAAGGCGGAAAAGAAGTATCTGAAAACCGGGGACATCATAGTAATTATGTTTTTTTAGTAAAATACGCGATAATATGTTATATTGAAAGAGAGTATGGTTTATGGTTTGGGCCTTGGGGAGCTGAGAGCAGGACTTATGGCAAAACATGACAGTGGTTATAAACTTCTCTTTTCTCATGCACAAATGGTTGAGGATCTGCTGAAAGGGTTTGTCAAAGAAGATTGGGTTGAAAAGTTAGATTTTTCAACGTTGGAGAAGGTGAATGGCAGTTATGTAAGTGATGATCTACGGCAACGAGCCGACGATATTGTCTGGCGGGTTCGTTGGGGTGGTGATTGGCTTTATGTTTATCTTCTTATAGAGTTTCAATCTACGGTTGATCCCTGGATGGCAGTTCGGATCATGACTTACGTCGGTTTGCTGTATCAGGATTTGATTGTAACTGAGCAATTGGTATCCGGGAGTAAGTTGCCACCGGTTTTGCCGATTGTTTTGTACAATGGTGATTCTGCGTGGACAGCGGCGACAGATATTAGTCAGTTGGTGGTTGAAGTGCCCGGCGGGCTGTCTCGGTATCAGCCACAACTACAGTATCTCCTGTTGGTTGAGCGGGATTATTCTGATGGTGAACTTAAAGAGTTGAACAGTCTGGTTGCTGCACTTTTTCGTTTAGAAAACAGTTGCAGTCCGGAACATCTTTTAGAGGTGGTTACAACATTATTGCATTGGCTGTCCGGTGCGAAGCAGGATACGCTTCGTCGGGCCTTTACGGTTTGGTTTAGACGGGTTTTGTTTCCGTCCCATTTCGATGCTGAGCATCAACCGGCAATAGAAGATTTAGATGAGGTGAAAAATATGCTTTCAGAACGAGTTAAAGAGTGGAATAGAGAGTCAATGGAAAGAGGAATGCAACAGGGTATACAGAAGGGTATACAGAAGGGTATGCAGAAGGGTATGCAGAAGGGTATGCAACAGGGTGCTTTACAGCTTTTAAAACGTCAACTTGAAAAGAAGTTCGGAAAACTTTCTGTTGACGTAGTTGTCAAATTGAATCAAGCCGACGAAGAGCAAGTTCTTTTGTGGTCGGAACGTATTCTTACGGCTGATACTTTTGGAGATATTTTTGGGCATTAATAAGGGGAGTTAAATTTTGGGGTGAGTGGCATTTTTTGCCTGCAGTGCCTCAAAGAGTACTTCATCGCTTCGTTCTCGGCGCGGTCGGTTTCATGCGTGAGATATTCACGAGTGAGGCGACCGCGTTTTTATTAGGGCCGATGCTTAAAGATGCTTTGAGTTTTAGTGATTTTAAGCGGGATGAGCGGGAGCGGATTTTGGAAGAGATTGAACGCTTGACATGGGGTTTTGAGTATGGTCGGGATTTTGAGTTAAAGAGCGGGATCCGATTTTTACCGGGGCGGGCCGGGCATATTCTGGGGTCGGCCTGGGGTCGGCGCGCGGCGGAAAGGATTTGGCAGGTGTTGTTGGCTGTTATTCTCTTGACTTCTGGTTGAAGTTTAACATATATGGTCTATGTGTGAACCGTAAGAATGTTTTATGGTCTATTTGTGAATCAATGGTGAAAGTATGGCGAGATCGGTTACACGTATCTACTCACGCTACAGTCGAGCCGCAGTCACCCTGCTTGGGGGGTTGATACGAACTGCACGAAAAGAGCGTAAACTGACTACCCAGGAGGTGGCTGATCGTGCCGGTATATCCAGAGGATTGCTCCAGCGTATAGAAAAAGCTGATCTTAAATGTGAGATTGGGGTAGTATTTGAGGTCGCCACGATTGTCGGCGTGAAACTGTTTGATGTCGATGAAGCAAGTCTTACCAGGCATACCAGGCAAACCGAAGACAAATTGGCGCTGTTGCCAAAATCTGTACGTAAAACAGCTAAAGTTGTAGATGATGACTTCTGACAGAAACTACAAAGAAGCATTTGTCTGGATATGGTTGCCGGATGAAACAGTGCCAATTGTTGCCGGAAAACTTGAAGTTGACAATCACAATATTCTGTTCAATTACGGGAAAAGTTATCTTGAACGGATAGCTGATACAAAATCTGTTATTTCTATATATGAGCCGGAACTGCCGTTGAAAGCTGGGGTTATGCCTCTGCTTGAAGGTTTAAGTATGCCGGGCTGTCTCCGTGATGCCGCCCCTGATGCTTGGGGACGGCGGGTTATTATAAATAAAATGTTGGGTGCAAAAGGGGCGGATACAGATACCGCCGAGCTGAGTGAATTAACCTATCTTTTAGAGTCCGGTTCAGATCGTGTCGGTGCACTGGATTTCCAGCGATCACCGTTCGAATATGTACCGCGTCTGGTGGGCAATGTGTGCTTGGATGAATTGCTTCAATCGGTCGAACGGGTCGAAAATGGTATTCCATTAACGCCTGAGTTGGATCAGGCATTATTTCACGGCAGCTCAATTGGTGGTGCACGACCTAAAGCCTTGATCGAGGATCAAGGCGTAAAATACGTTGCCAAGTTTTCTTTAAGTGATGATCTTTACAGTGTGGTTAAAGCTGAATATATCGCTATGAGGTTAGCTTCTATGGTTGGGCTTGAGGTCGCGTCTGTTAAGATGGCAACAGCGTCCAATAAGGATGTTTTGCTGGTTGAGCGTTTTGATCGTAAATGGACGAAGGATGGATGGTCTCGTAAAGCGATGGTATCTGCACTCACTCTGTTTGCGCTTGATGAGATGATGGCAAGATATGCAAGCTACGAGATTTTGGCCGAGATTATACGTCACCGTTTTATTAATCCGAAAAAAAACTTAAAGGAGTTGTTCTCGCGTCTTACATTCAATGTTCTTTGCGGCAATACGGATGACCATGCCCGTAACCATGCTGCGTTTTGGAACGGCAAGGAGTTAAATTTAACCCCAGCTTACGATATATGCCCTCAAGTTCGAGCGGGGAATGAGGCTTCTCAGGCGATGTTGATATCAGGTAATAATAATCTCAGTTATCTGAAAAATTGTCTGGAAGCAGCACCTAACTTTCTGCTTTCTGAAGATGAAGCAAGCGCCATTATTGAAGAACAGAAGTTTCTAATCGAACAAAATTGGGATTTGGTATGTCAGGAGGCTCAGCTCAGCGATGTTGATAAGAAGTATCTTTGGAGGAGGCAGTTTTGAAAGCACTACTGGTGGCCGGGGCGCGGCCCAACTTTATGAAAATTGCGCCTCTTTATAGGGCGGCGCAGGCGTATGAAAATCTTGAATGTTTGATTGTTCATACCGGGCAGCATTACGATTATGCGATGTCGCAAACCTTTTTTGATGATCTGGAGCTGCCGGAACCGGATCATTATCTCGAAGCCGGTTCCGGCAGTCATGCCGAACAGACGGCCCGGGTCATGGTTGCATTTGAAAAGGTATGTCTTAAAGAAGAGCCTGATCTTGTGATTGTGGTTGGTGATGTCAATTCAACACTGGCTTGCAGTATTGTGGCGAAAAAATTGCTTATTAAAGTGGCGCATATTGAAGCCGGGCTGCGTAGTTTCGATCTGACGATGCCGGAAGAGATCAACCGGATGGTGACCGATTCGATCAGCGACTATTTCTTTGTCACCGAATCGAGCGGCTTGGATAATCTGTTGCGGGAAGGCAAGTCTGAGGATGCGATTTTTATGGTCGGCCATGTTATGATCGATAATCTGCTGCATCAGGTTGAGAAGCTAAAAGATTGCGATACTTCCGGTTTTGCGGTGGCGGAGTTGAAGCAGCGACATAAACAATATCTCTTTATGACCATGCACCGGCCTGCCAACGTTGATGATCCTGAAACCTTAAAAGGGATTGTCGATTGTCTTAATAAAATTGCCGAGGATTATCCGATCTTTTTTCCGGTGCATCCGCGTACGGCCAAGATGCTGAAACAGTTTAAGCTTAAACTTGCCGACAATATTTTTTGCTTTGGCCCTCTGGGATTTCGCGAATCTCTTTATCTCTGGCAGGATGCGATTGCAGTTTTGACCGATTCCGGCGGTCTTCAGGAAGAGACAACCGCTTTGGGCATACCTTGTCTGACTTTGCGGGAAAATACAGAAAGGCCGGTAACCATAGAACTTGGTACCAATATCTTGGCTGGTAATCAGCCTGATGGTATTATGAAAGCCTATCGGCAATTAAGTAAATTTTTCCCGGTAGCCGGGAGTTTGGTTGAACGCCGTGAATGCCTGGTGCCAAAATGGGATGGTCAGGCTGCGGAACGAATTTGGCGGATTCTGCTGCCATAGTTTTTCCCAGTTTTAATACTGGCTTAATAATGTAATATTAATTGATCAGGTGATTTTTTTAATTAATAAGTTTTTTTTCATTAATAAACGCAAAATTAATACTTTTGACTGATTGACGAGGCCTAATTATTCGATTACTGTAGGTACCACTAATAATAAAGTTTATTGTTCTAGTAAGGTATTTTGGTTTTAATTACCACAGATATTTTTTGGCATTAGTGGTGCTTTTAAACGCTGTAATTGGTTGATGAGGTTAGTTGATTATGAATAAACTAGCGCTACTTCTTGCCGTTGGGGATTTTTTATTGGTTATTTTGGCTTATTATTCCGGGGTTCTTCTACGTATAGGAGGTCTGCCGTCGGCTTGGCCGGGGGTCTCTACACTCCTTGTGCAAATTGCGGTACTGGGCGGCACTCTGATACTTTCATCCAGTATTTTCGAACTCTACAGCCATCACCGTAGCCTGAGCCGAATAAGTATTGTTACTCGAATTGTCTTTTCTCTGGGATTGGCTTTTATTTTCTTGGCTGCTATCTTTTACATGTTTCCGAAAATTGTTTTGGGTCGAGGCGTTTTGTTTATTGCCATGGCTATGTTTGGATTATGTCAGTATCTTTGGCACAGTTATTCCTCCTTTATTTTCCGTATACCTGGTCTTAATCAGAGATGCATGGTGGTCGGCGTTGGTGACCTTGCCCGCGATATTGGCGAAGCCATTGAAGAAGAGGATAATAACTACTGTTTGGTCGGATATATTCAACCGCAAGGGGCCGAAATTAAAATCGATGTTGACAAAATCATCGGCATGGTTGAGAGTTTGCCGGAGTCGGCCGTTCATGAACGAGTTGGTAAAATTGTTGTGGCCCTTAGTGAACGCCGTGGGGTGCTGCCCTTTAGAGAACTGTTAAGCTGTCGTTTCTCCGGTATCGAAGTGGTTGACGCGGTTACCTTTTATGAAGAGGCGACCGGCAAACTTAAGATTCAGGATATCAATCCGGATTGGTTTATCTATTCGACCGGTTTTGGTTTTGGTGACATCATACGTTTTTGTAAAAGATCTCTTGATCTCTTTTTTGCACTGATCGGGATTATCCTGACTTTGCCGATCTT
>JAGGWR010000156.1 GCA_021163445.1 Candidatus Tharpella aukensis | reverse complement strand
TCAAAGGCACACTTTTCAGTATAACAACGGTCTCCCTTAAGAAACAGTTTAGCCCCTTCACGCCGACACTGGCGACAGACAGATTCTCTGTATCGTGCCAAAACTTCCTCCTTAGACTAAACTCTTCTCCGCTTCGGGGGGCGACACCCGTTATGCGGAATGGGAGTAATATCTCGAATAACATTAATGGTCATACCTACACTCTGGATCGCCCGAATAGCCGACTCGCGACCGGATCCGGGTCCTTTAACGCAAACATCGACAGTTCGCATACCATGATCCATAGCCTTTTTAGCTGCATCTTCCGCTGTTTGCCGAGCTGCGAAAGGAGTACTTTTACGCGAGCCTTTAAAACCCACGACGCCGGCATTAGACCAGGCAATAACATTTCCCTGAGGATCAGTAAAACTGACCTTGGTATTGTTAAAAGTAGCCAGTATATATGCGATCCCGGCAGGAACATTCTTTTTCACCCGGCTTTTGCCGGATCTACCCTTCGGTTTAGCCATTTTCCCTCCTAGCAGCTTATAAAATATAAATACTGCCAGTAATCAATTACTTAACTATTAGCGTTTTCTCGATATCGGTCCGCGAGCCGGGCCCTTCCGAGTCCGAGCGTTGGTCTTCGTACGCTGTCCCCGAACCGGCAGACCACGACGGTGCCGCAAACCTCGATAACAACCAATATCCATCAATCTCTTGATATTAGTAGTCACATCCCGGCGCAGGTCACCTTCAATTTTGTACTCAACCTCAATCTTCTCACGAATACGAGCTAACTGATCATCATCTAAATCATCACTGCCCGTATTCGGGTCAATTTCAACGTCAGCAAGGATTTTTTGCGCACTGCTTTTTCCCAAGCCAAAAATATAGGTCAGGGCAATGACAATTCTTTTATTTCGGGGTAAGTTCACCCCAGCGATTCTAGCCAATGGATTCTCCTCCTAGCGCGTAAATTATCAACCCTGGCGTTGCTTATGTTTCGGGTTCACACAAATAACCCGTACTACACCATGACGTTTAATCAATTTGCACTTATCGCACATTTTTTTTACAGATGCTCGAACTTTCATCTCTTACTCCACTTACTATTACAACTTTGCCGGGATTACCATTTTTAGCGGCTCCGGTAGGTTATCCGTCCACGAGTCAGATCGTATGGTGATAGCTGGATTGTCACTTTGTCGCCAGGTAAAATCTTAATAAAATGCATCCGCATTTTACCGGAAATATGGGCTAATACACGATGCCCATTCTCCAAGTCAACCCGAAACATTGCATTCGGCAAAGTTTCGACAACCGTCCCTTCGACCTCAATAACATCCTCTTTATTCGACATTTCTCATTACCACCAAACTCTCATACTTTATTATTTTTCGGTTAAGGTTAAGATTCAGTCTATAACCTGTCACAAAATATATCTATTTACAATTTACTCAAAATCTCAGAACCGTTCTTGGTTATCGCAATTGTATGTTCAAAATGGGCCGATAACTTGCGATCTTTGGTTACCGCCGTCCAACCATCCGCCAACACCTGAACCGCGTAGCCGCCCAGATTTATCATTGGCTCAATCGCCATAACCATACCCTCTTTCAGGATAAGGCCGGTTCCAGGTTTTCCGTAATTAGGTATCTGCGGAGGCTCATGTAACTCTGTCCCTATACCGTGTCCGACAAAATCTCGTACCACACTATAGCCGAATCCTTCCGCATGTTTCTGCACGTTATGTGATAACGTATAAAGTCTTTCGCCGGGACAAGCACACTCAATAGCTTTATGCAGGGACTCTTCAGTAACCTGCATAAGCCTTTTTGCTTCCTTACTAACTGTACCGACGGGCACCGTTATTGCCGCATCCCCATAATAGCCATCGAGGAAAACCCCAACATCTATACTGATTATATCTCCATCCTTCAATTTGCGCTTTTTTGAAGGAATACCGTGGACTATCTCATAATTAATTGATGTACAAAGGGTCGCTGGAAAACCGGCATATCCTTTAAAAGCCGGTCGAGCTCCCTGCCTTAGGATCTCATCCTCAGCCAGTTTATCTAAGGCTGCGGTTGTGACCCCAGGGGCAACCTTTTTCTTAACCAGCTGCAGAACTTCAGCTACCATTCGGTTAGCAGCCCTCAGTTTAGCAATCTCACGCTTGGAACGTAGAGCAATCATCCATTTACTACGGCCATAATTGCCGCATAGATTTCATCAGGAGTACCGGTTCCGGGTATCGAGCGGAGAACTTTTTTTGCACCGTAATAATCAATCAAAGGAGCTGTCTGGTTATGGTAATTTACCAGCCTGACCGAGATTGCAGCTTCTTTATCATCGTCTCTCTGGTAGAGCTTAGCCCCGCAAAGATCACAGATTCCGTCGACCTTTGAAGGATTGAACAATTTATGAAAACTGGCCCCACAAGTACACATCCAACGCCCCGTCAGGCGGGCCATAAGGTCTGAATCCGGAACATCAATACTGATAACATGGTCGATCTTACGTCCGGCTTTATCCAGCATTTCGGTCAAAGATGCGGCCTGGTCAACAGTTCTCGGAAAACCATCAAGGATAAAACCCTTAGCGCAATCATCTTCTTTAAGACGCTCATCGATAATCCCGATGACTACGGAATCGGGGACCAATTGACCGGCGTCCATAAATTTTTTAGCTTCAAG
Organism: Candidatus Tharpella aukensis; assembly: GCA_021163445.1. GTDB lineage: Bacteria > Desulfobacterota > Anaeroferrophillalia > Anaeroferrophillales > Tharpellaceae > Tharpella > Tharpella aukensis. The sequence continues at coordinate 670 of JAGGWR010000156.1, read as the reverse complement.
ACCCATCGCGGTACCGTCTTTAACGGCGGCTCGGAGAATGTCACCTGTCGAAATCTGCGGGATATGCAAAGCATCTATCATCTTTTTTGCCTGCGTTCCCTTTCCAGCTCCGGGAGGTCCCAATAAAATCAAGTCCATGACATTCTCCTTAAATCTGATGGTTATTTTTTAAGCTAAAATATATCCTAAAATTCAGATTATAACGTTAGCGACGACGTCCACCGGCCTTCTTCATCAACCCTTCATAATTTCTCGACATCAGGTGCGATTGTATCTGCTGAATAGTATCGATACCGACACCAACAACAATCAACAATGCCGTGCCTCCGAAAAAGAAAGGTACATTAAATTTACCTATCAGCAACATCGGCAGGACACAAACTACAGAGACATAAACTGCTCCCCAAAAGGTCAATCGAGTCAGAATCTTATCCAAGTATTCAGCTGTACGCTTACCCGGCCTGATACCCGGTACATAGCCGCCGAATTTTTTCAGATTATCAGCAACATCATCAGGTTTAAAAGTTACTGCCGTATAAAAATAACAGAAGATAAAAATCAACACGACATAGACAAAATTATACGAGATACTACTCGGGACAAAGGCTGCCGTAAACTTTTTCATGATCGGAATATCAATAAAGCCTGCGATAGTTGCCGGAAACATGAT
>JAGGWR010000023.1 GCA_021163445.1 Candidatus Tharpella aukensis | reverse complement strand
GGAGAGAGCTGACAACAAACACCTACAACCTCTTCTGAAGCAGATAGCTGATCAGATTTCACCTGAAACTGCTGGTGAGACGGTTAATGTTCATTATGCTTTCTAAAGAACCACTCTGCCACGAATGGTTCCATGCTACCGGCTGCAATCCGAACATTGCGCATGACGGTAAATTTCATATTAGCAACACCTCGCTCAAAATCAAGGAGACGACATGACAGTCACCCTGAAACAACTAGAAACCTGGCTGGCAGCGCCTTCGGAAAATGAACACCTGGAATTTAAGGAGGCCAAGAACCGCTTTGATTTTGAAAAACTGGTGGATTATTGTGTCGCTCTGGCCAATGAATGCGGTGGTCATATGGTGCTCGGCGTTTCCGACAAGCTCCCGCGCAAAGTCGTTGGAACCTCGGCCTTTGACACTCCAGAACGAACGGTTGGAGGTCTCTATGAGCGGTTACATTTTAGAGTGCTCTGGACAGAATTAAACCATCCTGACGGACGGGTGCTGGTATTCACAGTCCCCTCCCGACCGATTGGACAGCCAATAGAGTATAATGGCCGCTACCTAATGCGGGCAGGAGAAGATTTGGTACCGATGTCCCCTGACTTTCTTCAAAGAATTTTCGCTGAGGGACAACCCGTTTTTGAAGCAAGGATTGCACTCAACGGAGTAAGTGCGGAAGATATTGTCCGTCTATTGGATACCCAAAGCTATTTTGACCTGATTCAGCTCCCTTATCCGGAGAACCGTCAAGGGGTTATCGAAAAGTTTGTCAGCGAGAAGCTGATTGTGCCGAGCTCAGTCGGTTTTACCATCACAAATTTGGGAGCGTTGTTATTTGCCAAAAATCTTGATGAGTTTGAAAGTTTATCACGTAAGGCTGTCCGAGTTACAACCTATGTCGGAAATGACAAGCTCACCATCAAAAAAGACACTATTGGCAATAAAGGCTACGCAGTTGATTTTGAAAGATTAATTGACTACATCAATGGTCAACTCCCCTCAAATGAGGTCATTGGCAAGGCTTTGCGGGAGTCGGTGCCAATGTTTCCTGAGATTGCCATCCGCGAACTGGTGACCAATGCTCTCATTCATCAGGATTTAGACCAGACTGGTGGCTCAATTCACATAGATATTTATGCCAACCGCCTTGAAATCAGCAACCCGGGTTTACCCCGTATAGCCCCGGATCGATTTATTGATGAATACCAGTCCCTTAATGATCGGATGGCAGATCTGATGAGACGATTGCGAATATGTGAAGAAAAGGGAAGCGGTATTGATAAGGTGGTCAGCAGCATAGAAGCATTTCAACTTCCTGCACCTGATATTCGTGTTGGCCAGATCAGAACAAGCGTTGTCCTTTTTGCCCACAAGAAATTTTCGGACATGAATCGTAGTGACAGGTTGCGGGCCTGTTATCAGCACTGCGTTTTGCGCTATCTTATTGCTGAAAAAATGACCAACCAGAGCCTGCGAGTGCGTTTTGGGTTGACCGACCGACAAACAGATATTGCATCCAAGATCATTACCACTGCCCTTGATGAAAAATTGATAAAACTTGATGACCCAATAAGCACCTCAAAACGCTACACCAGATACAACCCTTATTGGGCATAGTGCTCATTTGCATTTAAATGGTGAAAAAAGAATATTTTCAAAATATAATTGAAAAAACAACTAGTTCCAATTTGATTGCAAATGTATTTATGCGTTCAAGATAACATAATTCTGCAATATCTGAGATGTGAAAGTAGAATGCGTCGAAATTTTTGAAGAAAATCGACATATAACCGAAACATGTCGACGCCATAAACATATTGTATAACTCATGATCACCGAAGACAAACTTGAACAACTCAGTCTCGAATAAATCTGTAAATACGGCTACAAATACGCCTAGGGGCTGGATATTGCCCCCCCTGGCTGTAAAACCCCGGTACAGGCGGTAGCCGGGATGAGTTACGCAAGTTGCTGGCGGCCCGACAATCCGGCGGTATCATCTTTACCACGGTGCAAAAATTTTCACTTTTAAATGGCGAAGAAAACCATCCATGCCTGAGTCAACGCAGCAATATTGTTGTGATCAGTGATGAAGCCCATCGCAGCCAATACGGTTTAAAAGCCCGGCTCGACACCAAAACCGGCAGATATTATTCGGCTATGCCAAACATCTGCGTGATGCCATCCCCAACGCCTCATTTATCGGTTTTACCGGGACTCCGATCTCTCTCGAAGATAAAGATACCCGCCCGTCTTTGGCGATTATGTCTCAATCTATGATATCCAGGATGCGGTTGACTGGCAGATTCGAGATAGCGTTCGGGCCAAGATACGCAATATGATCCGAAGACTCTTGAAAAAATATAAGTATCCTCCTGATAAACGCGATGACGCTACGGAACTGGTCTTGCGACAAGCGGAGAAACTGTCCTGTGTTTGGACTGCGTGAAGAGAGGCATCGGAGGATAAACTTAGAATTGGCATGAATACTGCTTGAATATAAATACTGTATAAAAATTTAACCAATTAAGAAGCTACGGACAGTATTATGGAACAAAGACAAGCAGGCAGGTATAATCTTCAGGTTCCGGCTCATATTGAAACCATTAAAAGCGGAGAAAATATTCGGTCATTTGAATGGAAAACCCGTGATGTCTCAACCGCTGGCGCGTTCCTTTTGACCGATGGTCAGTCACTGGAAAATGGTACGAAGATAAAGGTCAGCCTCTATCTCAACTCATTTTCAGGTTCCAGTTCATGGGTTAAAATGAATGGCCGGGTAGTTCGTACCGAGAGTGAAGGTGTCGGGGTCAGTTTTAACAGTCAATATCAGTTTGTCAATAATACCCCTTACTTTGATATGCAGTAGATAGAGGACATAACCTGATTTTCTGAAGGTATTTTTGTCGGAAAACTTTACAACACTCTTTCAGTCAGTTGTAAAAAGTGGTTTATCAAGTTCACCGGAGAGGCGAAAGGGGAGAAGTAATGACTCTTTTTTATTTAAACGACCGCGAAAGTCGAGCCGTTCGCCGGTGCCGAAAAACCGCCCTCGGGCATTTAATTGACTCCCTGATGAACTAAGTTTCAGTTCATCTAAACGCAAGATTTCATCACGCAAAGCAAATTTTCCGGAAAAACCGGAAAACTCCGCAGTTGCACGTGCCCCCCTCTCCTGCTCCAAAAAAAGGTTAAATGCTGTAAACAAAGGCGACTGGCCAAAACGTCCCTGCCGCAATAGCCATTTACCATTAAAAACAAGCTCTTCAGCCCCCTCGAAATCATCCCCCAATCGCCCTCCGCCAACCAAAGAGGCATTGAGAATCCCGGTCAACGACAAAGTTTTAATAAAAGGTTTAAGATCTAATTTTTTAACCACCAAGGAGGCCTGCCAACGCGGTTGGTGTAGAAAATCATCAAGAATCAGGGAGAGTCGAACTTCTCCCTGCGGAGCAAAATGGGCCGCCAGGCGTTCAATTTCAAGCTGAACCAAATCTTTTTCGGCTAGAAAAGAGAATTCGGTCAGGCGCAGATCCGGCAGTTCCAACAAACCGATCCGGCAATCGCTTTTAACAATCCACTCCCATTGTGCCAGTGAGCGCAAAAAATTTGCCGCTATTTTCTGATAATCCGGAGCCGGAGACCGGTCGCCGGTAACAACTTCAAGTGCCGCAGACTCTCCACGTTTAAGCTCCGGTTGAGTCAGCTCCGAATCGGCCTCTGGAATTGGCGGCGGTTCGGTTGTTTCAGAACTCACCGCCCGTAAAACAATTTTTTCTGAGTTGAGCACAGCTTGCAAGACCGGAGTCTGCAACGGATTTCCAATCAATTTAAGCTCACCCTCCAATCGCCCCAGACACTGATAACCGGACAATTGCAGGAGAGGACAATGAGTTAAGGTTTTCGCCAAGTCATCAACTTTAAGATGATTGACAAGGTCAACAAAGAGAGGTTTACGGAAACGGATCAGCCCTCGGGTGAAAAGCGTCGCCGCCCCGGGATATTCAAAAGCGGCACTTTTGATATTGAGATAACCTTCACGGCGCTGAAAAAAACCTGAAAAATTAGTCTGCAAAGCACCCTGCGACCAGAGCCGGGCTAAATCCCCGAACCGATCTCTATCATAACGAGAAAGATGGTGATCAACAACCGCGACTTTGCCGCTGAAACGGAGTCCCGCCTCGGGATTTCCGTTAACATCTATCTCCAGATCACCTTTTTCAAAATCGACCTGCCAACGCTTCTCATACGCCCCAAAAAAGGCCGCCTCAGGTTCAGGCAAAGATACCCCTTGCAAACAACAAGAGATCTCCAACCGGTCACCATCATCCGCAACCTGCGAGCCACTATCAGCTGCTGACACATCTTCAACCTTATACCATGTCACCTGCAATCGGGCCCGACCGCCATTAAGAGATCCGCTCAACTCCAGATTTTCACTCTGACTGTGCGGCTGAGAATGCCACCTGCCGGCAAGAGCGGTAAAGAGCAATGGCTTCTTTAAACCGGGAACGTTTGTCACCTTACAAATGGCATCATCAAGAGAGACAAGTGTCGAATCACGCTCTTGACTCTTAAAAAGAGTACCCAGGCGCTCTAAAGAGAGAGAAAAAAACTCCTCTTCGAGCCCATCTTCAGAAAGCAGAACGGTAAAAGGGATTTCGGCCAACACCCCGCGCAGATGGATGCTGTCAACCAGGGGAGAGAATGAGATTAGGGAGTAAAGAGAAAATTCGAGTTCCAGGGAGCTGGTTTTCAGATTAAAACCGGGCCCGCTACAGGTAACATCTTGCACCGAGATAGCGGGGCGCGGAAGAAGTCTTAATCTCACCTCGCGAATCCGGCAGGGCTGCTGCAAAGTTGTCGAAAGTTTGTCTACCAGACGATCTTTCAAGCCCGGCAGCGAAATCAACGGCAACAGCAGAAACAGAGCCGCTAATAATCCAATAAATATTGAAGGCCAGAGAAAACGGCGAACTTTATTTTTTTCAACCATCAGATTTTCAGTCTCTTGATCAAAGAACGAAAACTCTGCTGAGACTTTTCAAAGGCTGCAAGTTCTTCCGGAAGCAGATCAAGTTCAATAATCTCTTCGACCCCCTGACCACCTAATTTTACCGGAACCCCGACATAACAACCGGAAATCCCATACTCACCCTCAAGCAGAGCAGCCACGGGCAGAATTCTTTTCTTATCTTTAAGAATCGCTTCAACCATACGCCCGACGGCGGCGGCCGGGGCATAAAAAGCGCTCCCGGTTTTCAAGAAAGAGACAATTTCGGCGCCACCATTGCGGGTTCGTTCAATGATCGCATCAATTTTTTCAGGACTCATAAGAGCCGTTAAAGGAATACCTGAAACCGTCGAATAACGAGCCAAAGGCAGCATACTCAAACCATGACCACCCAAAACCAAGGCGCTGACATCTTCAACCGAAACCTGCAACTCCAAAGCAATAAAAGAGCGCATTCTAGCCGTATCAAGCATGCCTGCCATACCCATAACCCGATTTTTGGGAAAGCCGCTGACCTGTTTAACAACATAAGTCATAGCGTCAAGCGGGTTGGTCACTACCAGTAAAAAAGCATCTGGTGAATATTTCACAACCTGTTGCGTAACAAAGGAGACAATCGAACCATTTTGCTCAAGCAGATCGTCACGGCTCATGCCCGGTTTCCGCGCCAGACCAGCGGCAATTATAACTATATCTGAGTTTGCCGTCTCTTTATAATTGGTGGTGCCAACAATTGAAACATCACAACCATCAACCGGAGTGGCTTCAAAAAGATCTAGCGCCTTACCCTGCGCCAAGCCATCAATAGCATCGAAAAGCACAATGTCGCCGAGCTCTCTAACCACCAACCAATGCGCACACGCAGCCCCGACATTACCCGCTCCAATAATCGTTATTTTTTTTCGTTTCACTATTTAAAACCTTCTAAAATTCTCTTTAAAACAGGGTCGCCAAACGGCTATTGGCATGACGCAAACGAAGTTGCTGTAAATAGGCCGCCCCGCGCCAGAGACGGGCTGCGGTTGTCGGGAAATCACTAAACAGAAGGATGGCCTCAGACGGCTGGCAAATCAACAGTTGAGCATCTTCTACGACCTGCAAGGTCGTAGAATGGACACCGCTATCAGCCAAAACAAGTTCGCCAACTGTCGCTCCGGGATGAAATTGAGACATAATGATCGGTTTACCCCATTCCGGTGTTTTTTTAATCGCCTCAAGAGAACCGCTCAGAACACAGATTAAAAGATTTCCGCTCTCACCTTCTGACCAGAGCTGGCTGCCGGCCGGTTTTTCACAAGCCTCAGTGGCCCGGAGAAAGAGTTCCCAATCCGAGCTTTCACAAAAACGAAAAAGCGGAGAATTTGACCAGTCAAAAATGATCTCTTGACTCAAGCCTGGTTCAACCATTCTTTTTTTCTCCAGATGAGGCTACCTTTTTTTCCATCTGAATAATTAGCTCACTAAAACCTCTCTTTTTCATAATCGGGCCGAATTGGCTGCGATAGTTGCGAACAAGACTGACATTTTCGATGATCACGTCATAAACCAACCATCTCCCATCTTTAATCTGGAGTTTATAGTTAAGAGGTATCTCAACCTTTCGAGACTCGCTGATAACCATAGTCCTGACTTCGGCCTTATCACCCTTAATAATCTCTTTGCGATAGGATATCTGCTCATCGGCATAACCGTCGATAGTATCAACATAGCTTTTTTCCAGCAGTTTGCGAAAAAGTTCGGTAAAATGATCGCGTTCCGCTACACTTAAATTTCGCCAATCACGACCTAAGGAGAGCTTCGCCATACGCCGCATATTAAACTGTAAAAAGACGACCTCAGCGATACGTTCGTGACGCAGGCTCAGGTTTTCATCCCCTTTGAGACTTTTATCCCGCAAAACCTCAAGCAAATGATTAATACTAATCTCCAACTGCTGGCTGGGGCCGGAATCTTCCGCCCGGAGGCTCAATGGAACCAAGGCGGAAAAGATGAATAGCAAAAACAGTGAAACTGAAATTAAACGATAGTACCACATAAACGTTACTCCAATACACACGGGTTTAAGCCTCGAATTGTGTTACTGTCCACTCCCCTGCGCTCTTGCTGATGCTGAGCATAAGCGTCACGAACCGCAACATAGGGATCAAGAGAGCCACTGACCAACTTATCATATTCACCGATCTTAAATGAAGTTCGGTTGATCGCATTTGAACCTTTTACCGCAAGCGCGGCCAGAGGATCACCCTGGGTAACATAAAAAAGAGGGGATGTTAAGGTGTCGCCAACCAGACCGACAGTTCCCCTGACATCACTCGGTCCAAAAAAAGGCAGTACCAGATAAGGGCCGCTACCGGCTCTATAATGAGCCAACGTCGAAGCAAATTGACGCTGATGTGATTTCATACCATCAAAAGTCGCCGGATCCATAAACCCGCCAACACCTGCCGTGCTATTAAGAGCAAAACGCAGAAAAGTCTCCCCGGCGGCACCGAAACGACCCTGTAAAAGACAGTTAATAACTCGCGTCGGCTCCAGCAGGTTATTAAAAAAATTAAGCACCCCGAGACGAAACATATTGGGCGTAACTGTGCGATAACCGCGGGCCGTCGGTTCCAAAAACCAACGCCGCAGAGTATCATTAAAGGTAAAAACT
>JAGGWR010000347.1 GCA_021163445.1 Candidatus Tharpella aukensis | reverse complement strand
TCGACCCGAGGGTAGAATTTACGTTTATTATTCTGGCCGATATAGACAACGTTGCGCTTGTTCATGCCGACAATGCCGCGTTTACGCAGACGGCCCGGAGTTGTAATCAACATTTTATTCTCCTATTCCCGGCCCATCGGTTCAAAACGACGTAATTCACTCAACCGGTAGCCGGAGTAGGTGCCGATCATCAGGATAAGGGCGAGCAATACCAGTAAAAGTTCGGGAAAAGCGTAGATCATGTTGCCGACAAAGTCGTTTATCATCAAGAGATAGATCAGGCTTGCGGTAAAGAGGCTGCCGCTGCCCTGAATAAGAACATCCTTGCCTCCCTCCTCCTCCCAGAGTACGCACATTCTCTCAATTGACCAGGAGATAATGATCATCGGGAAAAAGGTGACATTAAGACCGAGTTCGCTGCCCATCTTGACGCCGATGACTGAAATCGCCAGATAGATGGTGATAACAAAGACCAGAACCGCTGATATTCGGGGTACCAGCAGAAGGTTTAAGTGGCTTAAGTAAGAGCGCATCAGCAAACCGACGCCGACAACCGTTATAAAGAGAATCAGTCCGACAATCAGTTTGGTTTGGAGAAAGGCTAAGGCAATCAGGATAGGCATAAAGGTTCCCGCCGTTTGAATGCCGACCAGGTTGCGTAAAATAACGACAATCAAGGCTCCAAAAGGGATTAAAAGCAGGAGTCTGAACGTGTTCTGGCTGGAGAGCGGGAGCGAGTAGATGGAAAAATCTATGAGCCAAGAACTTTCTTGATGGCCGCTCTTGATCGCGGCCTGATTGGCCAGGATCTTGGTGGTCATTGATGAAAAACGAACCTTTGAGTTGCTCCCGCCTTCAACTTCGAGCAATGACTCATGGTTTCGTTGCCAGAGCAGAAAAGCATCCGGGTTTTCAACTTGTGCGGTTTTTGGGTTGATAAGCAACCATTTTTTGCCGTCAAACACTTCGATATAGCTGGTCAGTTTCTTCTTCTTGTTGTTCTTATCCAGGAGGAGCCCCTTAGAGATGCGGCTCGGTATTTTACTTTTAGTCAGTAGATCCTGGGCTAAGCTTAAGCGTCCACCGCTCTCCCGAGGCATTTTCAGCAATAGGGCAGCAGCTTCATTTTTTTCCGGATCATTCAAATTGTTGATAAGATTAGTACTGATCAGGGCCGCAGTTTCAGCCGATTTTCGTGACTCTTTAAGCAGGGAGTCAGCCGCTGCCAGGTAAGCTTCGGTGAAGGGTTGGGAGAGTTCCGGCAAGGCGGGTCTTGCGCCGCTGGTGGTTGCCGGAGAGTTGTGGCGGCGATAGATGTTGACTCTGTAATAGATACGCTGAGGCCCATTTTTATCTTCTTTACTGACCCATATGCCGCGTCTCTCATTCCCTTTTTCTGCCAGAGAGAAAGTATAGCCGGAGGTCTCTTTGTGGGCTTCAGTGATTGCCAGTCCGGCACTGTTATCCGGCATGTTCAGAGAAACTTTTACCGGCCCGCCGTCAGCTTCAAAATCTATCGTACTCTCAACCGTCCAGACGGTCTCTTCCTTGTCTGGGCTGAAAGAGAAGCCCAAAACCTTGACTTTGTAAAGAGTGGTGCCAAAACCTAAAGCCAGCAGGATTACGATCATGATTATCAGTTGCAATTTAGTTTTTATTGCTGCCTCCGCTTAAAGGGGAGAGGATGTAGTCGCGATTGACATCGACTAAAGCCGTGCCTTTAAGGAAAGAGCGCCCGATGAGAACCGGAAATTTGAACTGGCTCCGGTCGGTCAGGGAAAACTGACTGGCTTTTTCGATTGGCCCCATTGTGGTTTGCAAACTGATAACCGGTCGGCTCTGTTGATCCATGCCGTGGCGTTTGACCTCAATGGTACGCAATAAGCGTCTTTTAAATTCGACTTTTTCGCCGGATTTTTTGATCAGGTTGAAATGAACCCACTTTTTTCCGTCACGTTCAAATTGCTTGATCTCCGTGGCATGGATCGAGGAGGTTGTGGCTCCGGTATCGATGCGGGCTGTCAAGCGAATATTGTCGGGTTTGATTGTAATATACTCAGCTTCACCAATAACGATCAATTTATCGGCACCGCTTTTGATCACTTCCGGTTTGGCTAGGCTTTTGCCGGGCTTTTCGGAAACCGGTTTTTCGAAAGCCGGTTTTTCCACTTTTACGGGTACGCTTATCTTGTCAGCCGGGGCTTTAAGCTGGTCACTTTTCCCGGCGCAAGCGGTAAAACAGAAAGCCGCAAGCAGAAATATAAAGAGTTGGATGGTTTTCATGACTAGATCCTTTTTCTGGGGGTTGGTAACTATTCAGACGCCTGCTATAAAGCTATAATAAATAGTAGCGAACGCCGCTTCGCTTTCCATAACCGGGGACAGAATTGAATTCTGTCCCCACATTGAGGCAGCTTTAAGCGACACCTGAATTGTTGCAGTTTTTTGTTTTAGCTGACTTTTTATGCCCCGCAGGAGGTGTCCTTGGGGGCGACGCCATCATTTTTTTGTTCCCTTATTCTTGTCGACATCGACAATAAAATCCCGGCTCAGCCAGTCGCGGCCGATTAGGAGCTTGTAGGTCATGGCGCTGCGGTCGCGCAGGTTGACATTAATGGTTTTGTTGCTGCCCTGCCAGCGCAGGGTCAGGGGGATCATGTAGCGGACTTCAACCCCTTGGGCATTGCGCACTTCAAGGGCGTCAACAATTTTGGTTTTTAAGCGCTTCTTTTTGCCCTTTTCGTTGACCAGGGTCAGGGAGATCGTTTTGCCGATATTAGCTTTTTTATCGGTAGCCGGATTCTCAATCTCAATTTCCAGAGCGTGAACCGAGGTAGTCCGGGCGCCGGTATCAATTCTGGTGTTAAAGTCAAGTCCAGATTCAACTATGTGGATAATTTCAGTTGCCCCGACGGTCTTTTTGGCGGCGTTGGCGGTAGCAGAGCCATAAAAACAGAGAACTGCGGCCAAGATTAGAATTGGCAGAAAAAGTCTATTGATTAATCTTTTTTGTGCTTGATCTTTCTTCATCTTATTGAAATCCTATCAAAGTTTTAAACTTACGATATTAAAAATCGAGTCCCAAGCGGCCGTAATAGATCAAATCGTAATATTTTTCACCGTCGATACTTTTATCGTTTTTGCTCTCAAAATCGTGTTCAAAGCCCAGCTCAATGCCCATTCCCCGAACAAAATCGAAATCAATTTTCCATTTACCCTGGATCCAGGTTCGGTACTCTCCGAAATCGTTGAGCACTGGGTAGACAATACATTGGCAGGAGAGAGTTTGGCTCTCAAGCTTTTTAGGCTTCCAGCTCCACTCCATACCAAGTTGTCCTTCGAGGTCGAATTCGTTCTCCGCTCCCCAGGTGCGGCTGCCGCCAAGGCCGATACGTCCACTCAGTTTAAGGTTTTCCTCACGGAAAAAATCATAGCCGGTGCCGCCGGAGAGAGAGACCCGGTTTTTCCAGGACTTAAAGGAGTCGTATTCATAGCGAAAATAGCTGTAGTAAAACCACTCGGAGTTGGGCAGCAACCAGTCGCGGACAAAGTTGAGGTGACCTTTACTGGTATCTTTTTCTTTGTCTTCGGTCTCGTAATAGTAGGCCGCTGAGAGAACCAATCGGTCGGACTCATCACGATACGAGGCATCAAGTCCTAAACTTAAGTCCATGCTGACATCGTTGCCATTCTCGCCCTTGATGCCAACCGCAAACCGGCGAGTCCAGCCTTCGAGAAAGCCGGAGCTGAAAAGGCCAAGTAGTTTCGGGGCCATTTTTGTCGATTTAGCCGTAATCTCGGGAGGTTTTGCTGTCTTAGGGGCCTGCGGCAGTTTGCTTTGGAGCTGGTTTTTGGGGATGGTTAAGATCCCGAGAACCGCATGCTGCAGGGTTATCTCTTTTTCACTTTCATTGACAACCTCGCCGGAGAGCTGATCACCGTTTTGCAGAGTGA
>JAGGWR010000202.1 GCA_021163445.1 Candidatus Tharpella aukensis | reverse complement strand
GCAACATATATGCCACCCACAACATGCTCCCCCCCACAGACCACTCTACAACGTTTTGCGGAGCGAACTTCAATTCACAGGAGTGCCATTAATGGCTCTATAGAATAAGGGAATTACTTTACCCTCTTGATTTTATGGATAAATACTAGACACTGCCGGAAACGGCACTAAACGCGCCCATTATCGACAGAAAGGAGGAAACTGGCCACCGACCTATCAGAAAAAGGCGGCTGCCAACCCAATCTCAAGCGCCTCGTAATCACCAAGATGCGCACGCATCAGGCTTTTCCAGAGCTTGCCGTGGTTGGGAACGGAGAAATGCAGCAGTTCATGAACAATTACGTAATCCCACAGCTCCGGTCTCAGGTTCAACAGTTCGACATTGAAATTGAGTTGGCCACCGGTAGAACATGAGGCCCACTTTTTACGCATGGGACGCACGACCAAACGAACGACTTTTACATCAAGCTTTTCAGCCCAACTATAAACCAGCTCCTTAAACAAGGCTTTACTGTTCAGCTCAGTCATAAGTCAAACCCGCCCTGCCTTTTCCAGAAGCTGGAAAAAATCTTCCACCAGTACCGTCACTTGATAAGGGTCTTCACATTCCGCGAAAATGGCAAAGGTCACTTTTTTACGCAACTCGCGCAGTTCATTTTCGCTACTTTGCCAATTGGGGAATTCTACAAAAGCTTTACTAATCTTACGACTGACCACCTCAGCCTCGCCAATTTCCGCATCTTCGAGCATGCGACAAACAACGAAGGTCAGGCCATCAAACCCTTTGGCCGCCTGCTCCTGCTTACGAACCTCGTTCTCCTTGATCTCCTCAAGCAGTTTTTCCAACGCCTCAGTCGTACTGGTCTGACGATTTTCAAACTTCTCCTGAACCGCCCGCGCCCGATCAGCCATGGCAATCAGATAGAGATCTCCACTCTGTTCTTCCGCCGTTTTCGCAATACTCTTGACCAGGTTTATCACCTTGGTAGCATCGCTGCCCTGCTTTTTCTTGATCAGATCAATAGTTTCGGCATTAATCTCAACAAAGTTATCATCTGCCATCACACCATTAGTACTAATCCGCTGCTGCACCAGCTCACTGGTCTTCTTCTGGATATCCCGATCCACCATCACCCGTTTGGTGTAAGCTTTGCGCACGATGACGTAAAGGGCTGAGAGAGTGCCGTAATCATCTATAAACGGGCGCAAAAAAGCGTCGGGCGAGATGATCTCGTAGAGCATCTCGATCTCTTTGTACTCCGTGAAGAGCTCCTTACGGCGCTCCGGATCACGAAAATGCTCAATCAGGTTATCGACATCCCTGTCATCAAAGCGCCCTTCGATCAGTTGCAGATAGTCCGGCGCAATAGTCTCCATCTTGTTTTTGAACAACACCTTGAGCAGTTTCAGATCTTTGACGATGGCGTTGACCTCGTCGCTGTCGAAGGCGAGCGCCTTTTCCAGCTTGTCGAAGATACCGACAAAATCGAGAACAAAGCCATGCGGCTTCACCATCTCTTTCTGTTCGTTCTCATAGGGACGGTTGACCCGCGCAATCGCCTGCAACAGCGTATGGTCACGCATCGGCTTATCAAGATACATGGCATAGAGCACTGGCGCATCAAAGCCGGTCAGCAGTTTCTCGGTCACGATCAGGATTTTCGGTTGCTGCTCCAGCTTGGTAAAGCTTTTGCGTAGCTGCCGCTCCTTTTTCGGATCAAGGTGGAACTCTTTCAGCAATTTGGAATCGTTATTGTTGCCAGTGTAGACCTCTTCGGAATATTCCGGCGGCAGAAATTCGTCCAACGCATGTTTGTAGTGGGCGCAGGCTTCACGGTCGACCCCGACCAGAAACGCCTTATAGCCAAGCGGCTCTACGTTCTCGCGATAGTGGTCAGCAACATATTTTGCCACCTGACGGATACGTTCTTTCCCTTTGAGGAAATTCTTCAGGTTGACTGCCCGCTCCAAAATTTTGTTCAACTCCTCAATGTCGGCCACCCCCTCGGCCTCGGCCAACGAGAGAAACTCTTTGTCCAGGGTTTCGTGCGGCACCAGCATTTCATTCGGAGCCAGATTGTAGTAGAGCGGCAACGTCGTACCATCTTCAATACTTTCTGCAATCGAATACTTGTGCAGATAGCCTTTATCGTCCTCGCAACCGAAAGTCTTGAAGGTTCCTTTGCCGTAGGCAGTTTTGTCGATGGGCGTACCGGTGAAGCCGATATATGTGGCATTCGGCAATCCGGCCATCAGGAAATTGCCCAGATCGCCGCCGGTGGTGCGGTGGGCTTCGTCGATCAGCACATAGATGTTATCGCGGGTATTAATATTTTCCGGCAGGTCGCGAAACTTGTGAATCATGGTGACGATGATCCCCCGGTAATCGTCGCGCAGCAAACGCTTGAGGGTCGAAATGCGGTCGGCATGTTCCAGATTACCCAACCCCAGCGCCGTCAGATTTTTGAGCATCTGGTCTTCCAGCTCGTTGCGGTCGATCATCAACAGGATGGTTGGTTTATCCGCCTGCGGCGCTTTAAACAGCATCTCTGCCGCCTTGATCATGGTAAAGGTCTTGCCGCTGCCTTGAGTATGTCAGACCAACCCGCGCCGCATTTCCGCCTCTTCGCGCGGAACGAATGCCCAGCCGATCTCCTGGGCGTATTTCAGGATGGGGGCCTGGACGGTTTTATGTTCGGTGGGTTTGGGCATAAAACAACTCCGCAACCAAAGTTAAAAAACTTATTACACTTCCTTCAGCACCGACAGTTCCACTTCATCCACACGAATCTTCGCAGTCATTAGTTCGTGTAAAATGGTGCGGAAGAGGGCTTGGAACTGCTCTTTCTTTGCCACAGCAACTGCAACTTTTCGATCTGTGATTACTAGTGCGCCAGCAATATCTTCTTGTTCTTCTAATGTTGGCGGTAGTGCAACCCTTACGGCTCTGAGCTTAGTAGGTGACGTATGCTTTACCTTTGATCCGGTTGAGGTTTTTGCGACTTCGACTCGTAAATGAGGACTATTAAAGATATTGGATAGAAAACGCTTATTTAATCGTGTGGTATCCAGATTTACAATCAGCCCTAGTCGCTGGTTGTGAAGGTACCGGCCATGTTCAGGAACAAAAGCGGCACTTCCGAGTAAACCAGATTTCTGTTCTGTCATTGCAACCACAAGATCGTCTTTTTCTAAGATATAGCTTTCTGGAATATCACCTGTGAAGTATTTGGTTTTATCGTCCTGATCCCTAAATCCTCCCTCTTCATTAAAGTGGCCAGGTGTCATCAGAATAAAATCGCCTAACGGCTCAAAGAATTTCCCATCGAATGCATAGCCATGCTTGATTTGAAAGAAAGAACCTAACGCAACCACCTCCCAACTCTCAGGAACCAACCCAATCTCAGTCTGTTTCTGAGGTTCGCCCCGCAACCCTTCGGTGAAGAGCTTTTGCATCAGGGCCTTTTTCAGCTCGGTCGTGGTCTGGATAATCCGCTCCTGCTCCTCAATCGCCCGCTGCACAGTTGATAATATCTGCGCAATCTTTTGCTGTTCAAAAAGCGGGGGAAGTGCCATAGGTAATTCGGCGAGCTTCGACCGCGACAAGTTGGGAATCGTTGTTACGTTGCCCCGACCAAAATAGAGTTTTCCAACCTGAAAAGCGTACCAAAACCAATAGACACCAAACTGCGGATTAACCTGCTCAGAAGCAGCCCGAAGTCGATGAAGGTGATTCTGATAATAACAATCTGTAATGTTTCCATTCCAGAGCGCTGTGCGTCCAATATCACCACCTTCGCAGGTTAAAAGATCATTTGGCTGAAGTTCGAGACGCAATTCTTCTGCCTCGGTAAAATTCATTCGGTCTAACTGGGAAAGGTCAAGTCGATTCCAGAAAACATTCCTTGTCCGCAGAAACGGGCGTTGATTGTCACCAATACGATTTTTCTTGGAAACCTGTTTGCCCTGCTGAATCTCGAATACAGCATCCACACGATCAATGCGCCATGTTTCAGGGAAATTTCCAATTTCCGATGTTTTGAAAACTACACTCATTTCCCGCCCCCTTGCCGCTCAACCCCATCAAGCAAATCACACCCTTTTGCCGTCAACCGATATTTCTGGGTCGGGCTTTTGGGAGAATCCGGGATAGTACGTTCCACCCAACCATGTACAAGCAGATAATCAAGATAATTGCGCTGAAAGGTTTCGCGATGTTTGATTCCTGTAATATCCTGAATCTCCCGACTCTTCATGGGAGCGTTATTACAAGCATTCAATACGTGCAAAACCCAAGAATCGACTTGTCCGGTTACTTGTCCGGTTACTTGTCCGGTCACTGGTGGCGTCGCCCCCTCATCAACCTCCAAAGCCGCCGGATGCACAGGCAGACGAACCATAAAATAGCTGTGATCCTCGTCAAAATCGAATTCAGGTAAGGGTGAACCGTTGGCCTCCATGGCCTGAAAGATTTTGGGGATTCCAGTGGAGCGCCCTTCGGTGAATTCCAATTCCTTCAAAAATTCACCGATCCGGCGGTTGCGGTAGCGGCGCGACTGAACCCGTCCCGAATGAAACTGTTCAAGCTGGACCGAACGATCCGGGCCGGGATAGCTGAGAACCACGATTTCATCATGCATGATACGGATTTCCACCGGCTCGCGGACATCGTAACCGCGATGGTAGACGGCATTAACCACGGCTTCTTCAATAGCGGTGTAGGGAACATTTTCCACACGAGTTGATTCAGCGCGGCCAGGGTGTTTAATCACCGTTTCACTGATAAAATTGCGGCGGATGTAGTCGAGGGCATCGCGGGTCATGCGGGCTAACGGCCCTCTGAAAATTTTCTCCGAAAATTTGTCACCGCCCGCTCCTTCGCGGGGAAACCAGACGACATCAATCTGCATAACGGGAAAAAACTTGTGCGGTTCCGGGTTAAACATCATCAGGCCGATATTTAAGGGGAACGGCACTTCCTTCGGCCCGCCGATAATCTGCATCCGGCGTCCCAGGTCGAGCAGAGAAAGATTTGCGCTTTGTGGAGCCAGATCACTACCCACCTGACGCAGATAATCGTGGATCAATTCACGGGAATGATCATGTTCATATTGACCATGACCCAGGTTTCAGAAAAAAATCAAATAACAAGTTCCGCCATACCGTTATTTTGTAAAAATTCGGCATAGACTTTAAACAGGGGGCCAAGTACCGGAACCAATTTGAGCACACCGCCAACATTACCTTCCGTCCGTATCTTTCCGGTCGCCGTAGCCATGATTAAATTGACCTTTCCCAACCAAAAAAGATGCGCTGTATCTGCTGACATCATCAATTTTACTTTGGGTTCAATATTAGCCGGACACTCCCCGACATAAACCTTAAGATCAACTCCGGTCGCATCAATCACAACCTGCCCTGCGGGATCATCGTAATAAAAACCGAGCAAAATTTCTGTATCAAGCACCTTCTGCTTAATATCCGGCAGCTGGTCGAGAGCTGCAAACATACCAGTGATGCCTTTGTAAAGCTGTTCAATATCCGTGACATATTTTCCCATACTGCATTCCTTTCTAAGTTTTCACTTCATAGTTAGTAAGATAAGTTCAAACGTAACGGCTCAAGCCGAATCGAACGATCAGAGACGGGGTAGCTGAACACCTCACAGTTTCTTTGTCTGAAAACGCTTTTTACGAGTTCCTCAGTCTTGAATCAAATAAGAATTTTTCTTTTACAGCCATATTTACGTATTTTATATCTGAATGTAACGGATTTATTAAAGTGTTATACTCTTTGTCAACGACTGCCGATGGGATATCCAGCAACAATGATGAATTTGCCTTTATCCAGTTTGTCCCTATATTTGCTAATTGCTCGGGCGCAGGATAATCACGCCAATTTGATGGCAATTGATTTTCCGTAATTGACTCACGTTTAACATTTTTCTGAATATTGATCTCAATAATACTCAAATTTTCAGGCGCCAGAGCCATAGAAACATGCACCAAAAATTCAAGCGCCGCAAGAGAACGACTGCACGAAGTATACACTGTGGGATAACCGGGATGATTCCAACGGCCACCGTAAATTCTTGCCCCCGTACCGGAGATGTCGTCTACATGTTCAGATTTGCATATTCGAAATAATTTTATCACGAATAAACTCCAAATTCCATGCGGCCTAATTCTTCCAAAACCAACTCTGTCCCAAAACGCGAGCTAAGCAAAACAAAAGGAGTTTTACCTGAAAAAACTTTATGCGGAGTATTTAGCCATAACAATAACTTCTCCTTCTCCTGAAAAACTTCCGTACCTTTTGCTAAAGCCTCTGCAATATGGATAACTTGTTCCGAGACAGCTGAATTAAAATGCTGATGGGCCGTATAGCGATTAAGAGTTCTATCAGTAACTGGTAACAAGTCTGCAATTTGTTTCCAGGACAAGGATAGATAGTTAGCCAAATGGGATACTGCATTTTTAGTGACACCAATATTGCCAAGCTCGACTAAATCCATTTTGCTTTCAAGCTTTTTACCAAGAATTTTTTGGCCACCCAAAATTTGTTCAACTTGTGCTAATTGCATAACTTATCCCCCCTGTTGACATTTGTCAAAAATATATAGACAAACCTCGACAAAGTCAAGCCGGAAGTTTATCAATATCCATCACTCTTTAACCAGTCCGATCTTGGACAACTTGCGGAAAAAAGTACGCCGGGGCAGCCCCAGGCTGACGGCCGCCTTTTCCCGGTGCCATTGATGCTTCTCCAAGGCTTTGAGAAAAACTCTTTTCTCAAATTTTTCCAGCAAATCCTTATAACTTGCACCATCACAATCTGCTTGTTCCGCCGTTGACTTGTTATCACCGACCGAATCTACCTCACCCCCGCCCGAACTCTCCATAAAATCGAATTTACGCAGGGTAATATAGCGATGGATGGCATTTTGCAGCTCCCGGATATTCCCCGGCCAATGATGATTGTACATGGATTTCTGAGCTTTTAGCGACAGGGGCAAGAGTGCCCCTTTGCCATTACTCCCTTCGCTGCCATACTCTTTTATAAAGTGTTCGATCAGTAGAGGAATATCCTCCTTGCGCTCGCGCAGCGGCGGCAGAGATATGGGGATTATATGAATACGGTAGAAGAAATCCTCACGCATAAGCCCTTTTTTTACAAGCTCCTGAAGATCACGGTTCGTGGCGGCAATGATCCGGACATCGTGCTGTTCCATGGCACTCCCACCCACCGGCATATAGCCACCTCCTTCCAAAGCTCGCAACAACTTCACCTGGTTATTCAACACTAACTCGCCGATTTCATCTAAAAACAGGGTTCCCCCATCAGCCTGACTGAGAAATCCACCTTTATCGCGAACGGCTCCCGTAAAAGCCCCTTTCTTATAACCAAAAAATTCACTCTCAAAAAGGTTTTGCGGAATAGCGCCGCAATTAACCGGTATGAAACTGTTTTTCTTACGCCGACTGTTATCGTGGATGGCCCGAGCCACCAACTCCTTGCCGGTACCAGACTCACCATACACGGCAACGTTGGCGTCAGTCGTAGAAGCATTTAAAATAAGTTCATAGACACCCTGCATAGCCGGACTTTTGCCGATGATATTGCTGAATTTATAGCGATCCTTGATGTTAGAACGGAGCAGGAGGTTTTCATGGCGCAGATGTTTTTCACTCTCCTGCAGCGCCTCACGGTGACGGCGCTGTTCGGTAATATCGGTGATAATTCCTTCAACGTATTTGAGTTTACCGGGGGACTCATAGACCGGACGGGCGTGCATCGAGACCCAGATCCGGCTGCGGTCTTTGCGCCGAAATTCAACTTCAAATCCATTAATTACATCATTTTCCATGAGCAGCCGCGAAAACTCCTGTCGCTGACCGGGGTCAGCATAAAGATCCAGACCGACAGTATCAATGCTTCTTTTCATATCTTCTTCGGATTCATAGCCAAGGGTTCGGGCAAATGAGGGATTGATACTCACAATCTTTCCCTCATGCGAGACCTGAAAGATACCTTCAACCGCATTCTCATAGATACTGCGATATTTTGTCTCGCCCTTCTTAACCTGATCAAAAAGCCGCGCATTCTCGATCGAGATAGCGATCTGGGAAGAGATAATTTTCATCATCTCCAACTTTAAAGAGGTAAAGACTCCGGCAACTAGACTGTTTTCAAGGTAGAAAATCCCAACCATCTTGGTTTTATGAAGAATCGGAACACATAAAACTGATTTAACCTGCCGGGTTTTAATATGTGGATCATTATTGAAGCGGGCATCTTTTGTCGCATCATCCAAAACAATAACTTCACGACTCCTGGCAACATGGCGGATGATGGAGCCTGAGAGATCCTCTTTTTCATATGGAATCGGGGGGCTAACCACAAGAGAGCCCTGCTCCGCCGTCCCGCGAGCTTCAACCAGAAGCCTGCCCTCAGATTCCAGAATTAAATAGACACTTTGAGCGCCGGCATTTTCGATCATAATGGTGATTAGCATTGAGAGTAACTTATCAAAGTCAATCTCACTGGAGATCGCCTGGGAGACCCTGATCATGGCTGTAATATTCAAATCTTTCATATATTTTCTCTCAACAGTGGCAAAGGTTAGGAGGCTGTATCTGCGGACTTCTTCCGGAATTGGGCTAAAAGGAGCTCATATGATGACATATTTGGCATTATATAGTATTTCATAATAAAATCAAGTAAATAAACATCACCCAACATTAATCAGGGCCAACAATGGCACTTTTTACCATTTCCGACTCAGCGCGATTAATTTGTACCAATCAAATTCTAATGAAACTTTTCTGTCACTCACTTTATAAAATATATTAAAATCGAAAGTAACTATTCAGCTAATCAGTAAATTCCGGGGACACAATCCCGATTTCCCTCGGAGAATCAGGTTATGTCCCCGGAATTTACTGAAAAAACAAGCTTCTGAAACACAAGTGATTTTAAACGGCATACATGTTGCAAAAGCGTCCTACATGTTGCCAAAAATGTCCTAGTTTGATGCGAACAGACCCTGCCCCTTGCGAATGATTAGAATATTTTCATACTTCGGTGTTGCAATAATTAGAAAATTGTTTTATGGAAGCATAGAAGACCGCAATGCTTCTTAGCAAAAACGGTTTTTCATCCAATAGGCTATATTTAGGTTCTTAATTTTTTAAGGAGGAGAGGTTATGAGGCAAGACCAACTAAGAAAAGTAACGCAGAAGGTCATGATCAGTTGTTTGATCATGATATTTGCGGGAGTACTGTGGTTTAGTCCGCAAGCTCAGGCATTAGAAGTTTTTGAAAATGATGATGTTAGAATCCAGCTTGATTCAACCCTTTCATATGGGTTAATGTGGCGCGTTCAGAGTCGAGACAAGGATATTATCGGCCTAGCCAACGGCGGCACCAAGCACTCTTGTAACTACGATGACGGAAATCTGAATTATGACACGGGTCTCATCAGCAACGCTTTAAAGATCACATCCGAACTCGATATTGACGCCAAATGGTGGGGTGCGTTTGTTAGGGCTACAGCGTTTTATGATTTTGAAAATGAAACAGGAAGACGGGATCGCACCGAACTCTCTTCTGCTGCACGGGACGCAGTGGGCAGTGATTTCGACTTGCTTGATTGCTATCTCTGGATCAGTCACGAAGTTGCAGGGATGCCCTTACAAATTCGTTTAGGGGATCAGGTTGTGAGTTGGGGTGAGTCAACTTTTATCCAGAACAGCATCAATTCGATCAACTCGGTTGATGTCTCAAAATTCCGGGTGCCGGGAGCCGAATTAAAAGAAGGCCTGACCCCCGAAGGGATGATCTGGGCAACCATCAGTCCAACCGAGAATTTTTCGATCGAAGCGTTCTATGAATACGATTGGGAAGAGACTAAAATAGATCCTCCGGGTACCTATTTCAGTGGTGCAGATTTTGTCGGAGACGGTGCCAAAAAACTAATGCTGGGCTTTGGTGCGGTGCCGGATATGGGTGATGCATCGGTCGCTGACACTTTCATGGGTGTTACCAGAGGGAAAACCGAGGAAGCCGACAGCCAGGGGCAATACGGTGTGGCCTTAAGATATTACTCCGAGGCCCTGCACAATACAGAGTTTAGTTTTTACGCCATGAACTATCATAATCACATTTTTAACATGAACATCCAATTGGGAGATATGGCTGCCCTCCAGAAAGCTGGTGCCACGGGAGCGGCTGCGGGAGCGGCTGCAGCCATGGCAGTATATCAGGCCGCCGGTGTCGCCCCCGGCACTAACCCTGCGGTAGACGCAAAAGCGGCCGCCACAGGCGCAGCAGTCGGGAAAGCTTATGCTGTTGATTCATACGCCAAAAGCTCCAGATATTTTACCACTTATGAAGAGGATCTGACTCTGTACGGCGTGGGTTTCAACACTGAAATCGCCGGTATCGGTTGGCAGGGTGAAGTCTCTTACCGACCTGATGCACCTTTGCAGATCGATGACCTCGAACTTCTGCAGGCTTTTCTCTCCCCTCTTAATCCGACCTACGGCCAAACTGGTCAGTTGGGACAGCAGGCTCCAGGAGATCTGATTGTGGGTTTTATTGAAAAGGATATTATTCAGGTTCAGACAACTTTAAGTTATCTTTTGCCGCCAATCTCTTGGTTAGGTTCAAACGGTGGTGTGCTTCTTGGTGAAGTTGGCTGGGAGCATATCTGCAGCATGCCGAGCAAAAACAAAATGCGCCTCGAAGGCCCAATGACATCAACCCCTGGTGGGGCTGATGGAGCTGTAGCTTTGGGACAACCCCAAGAAAATTCAAGACATTTTGCTGACGCTAACTCTTGGGGTTACCGGTTACTGGCTAAACTTGATTTCTATAATGTGCTCGGACCAGTGGGTTTTACCCCGCGTATCGGTTGGTCCCATGATGTCTCCGGTATCAGTCCTTTAGGCGGCCCTTTTCTGGAACGCCGCAAAGCGGTAACCCTAGGACTTACGGCGAACTATCTCTCGTCCTGGACGGCTGATCTGAGTTATACCAACTATTTTGGTGCTGGTGCCTACAATAGCGTCACTGACCGGGATTTTGTCGGTTTTAACGTTAAATACAGCTTCTAATACAGTTTCTAATATATAATAAAGGAGAACTGAAATGCGAAAAACCATTGGTTTTATAACTATTTTACTGTTCACCGTGATGCTCTGTGCATCCGGGGTTCAGGCTAAAATTTCGGCAGAAGAGGCGGCTCGGCTGGGCAATGACCTCACCCCTATGGGAGGTGAAAAGGCCGGAAATGCTGCGGGCACGATTCCCGCGTGGGACGGCGGCATCACCACCCCGCCGGCTAATTATAAACCCGGCGACCATCATCCCGATCCTTTTGCGGATGATAAAATTCTATTTAAGATCAACAAAGCCAATATGGCGAAATACGCCGATCAACTTACCGAAGGTCATAAAGCCCTGCTCGAAGCTGATCCGGACTATTACCTGAATGTCTATCCCACCCATCGTAGCGCTTCATCTCCACAACGTATCTATGACGCGACCAAAAGAGTGGCACAGGTAGCGGAACTTACCGAAGATGGTAACGGTATCGTTAATGCGGCCGTGGGTCTGCCCTTTCCGATTGCGAAAAATGGCCTTGAAGCGATCTGGAACCACTTGGTTCACTGGCGCGGTTGCTGCATCGATCGAACCTTTGTCTACTCACCTGTAACTCGTGGCGGCAACTACAACCTCGGCACCGAGAATACTCAGGTTCGCTGGCAATACAGCCAGCCGGGGATGACTGAAGAGGAGATGGGTAACGTCATCCTCTTTTTTCAGATGGATCTCTTGGGCCCCCCCCGGGTTGCCGGCCGGATCCTGATTGTTCATGACATGTTAAACCAGAAAAAAGAGACGCGCAAAGCCTGGACCTATAATCCGGGTCAGCGTCGGGTTCGACGGGCTCCCCAAGTTGCTTTCGATACCCCGGGAACCGGTTCCGACGGGCTCAGGACGATGGATGATTACGAGATGTACAACGGTAGTCCCGAACGTTATGAGTGGAAATTGCTCGGCAAAAAAGAGATGTATGTCGCTTACAACTCATACAAACTTCACAGTGACAAGCTGAAATATAAAGATATTATTCAACCAATGCACTACAATCCCGACTATCTGCGCTATGAACTGCATCGGGTATGGGTAGTGGAAGCCAACCTGAAAAAAGGTACCCGCCATATCTACAAAAAACGCGTATTCTATCTGGATGAGGATACTTGGGCTGTGATCGCTACCGACAAGTATGATAATCGGGATAAGTTGTGGCGTTTTTCCGAATCCTTTGTCATAAACTACTATGAAGTTCCCTGCTCATGGAGTACATCGAATATCCACTATGATCTCCAGGCTGGACGCTATGTCTTTATGTACCTTGATAATGAAGAGAAAAGCACTTACAACTTTAACGTTGACTTCCCGGTCAAAAACTTTACCCCTGCTGCTTTACGCCGGAGTGGAAGACGTTAAAATATAAATCTTGACCAAAAACCCCGTTCCAGATCTCCAGGAATCTGTTCGAGAGTAAAATTCTTTCTCCGATCGAGGACTGCTAGATTATGGGCGGGGTTTTTTATAGGCTCAAAATGAATTTTATCAACAAACAAACCTTTCAAATTAGCCGAATTTTAGTCTTGATACTGCTTTCAGCTTTTTTTCTTGGTACCTTAATCTCCAATGTCTGCTTTGCTGCTCAACCTGATAGTAATAAACGAGCAGCCATCATGATGCCACTGGCGTCAAAAACCTTGATCCTCGACCTAGCAACTGCCGGGGAGCGAATCGTTGCGGTCGGCTGGCGTGGTCACATCCTGCTCTCCGATGATGATGGTGTAAACTGGCGACAGGTTAAAGTTCCGACCCAAGACATGCTTACCGGTATCTACTTTGCGGATGATCGGCGCGGCTGGGCCGTAGGACATAGTGCGGTTATTCTTGCTACCGAAGATGGTGGTGAAACCTGGAAACTGCAAAGCTCGGCTCCGCAAGAGGAACGGCCCCTGTTTGATTTAATAGTAACCGGAGATTATGGATTTGCTATTGGTGCTTATGCTAAATTCATGATCACTCAGGATGGCGGCAAGAGCTGGCAGCCGAGTGAATTTATTATCCGGCAAGATAATGATGTCGCCGACAAAACGCTGGATGATGAAGAACCTCTGCCGTTCGATTATCATCTTAACAGCATTGCCCGAAGTGCCTCTGGAACCTGTTATATCGCTGCCGAAGCGGGTTTTATGTTTCGCTCTGATGATGGCGGACACACCTGGCAAGAGTTACCATCACCATACGGAGGTTCTCTCTTCGGCGTCCTGCCCCTTGATGACGAGAAGCTTATCGTCCACGGACTGCGCGGCCATATCTTCCGCTCTGAAAACGGCGGGCAGAGCTGGAAAGAGATTGAAACCGGAACCACCGCTCTTTTAACTGCTGCCGCGATACTTAAAAACGGAAGCATAATTGTTACCGGTATGGGCGGGGTCATCTTGATTAGTGCCGACAATGGAAAAAGTTTTACTTTGCAGCAACCCAATCGAATATCATTGACCTCTGTCGTTAAAACTAAATCAGATGCACTTATTTTAGCCGGAGAGCGGGGCGCCAAGTTAGCTGATTTACCCAGCAACTGAAGCGCCGATCAGAACAAACCAAATAACCTGTAAACTGTATATTAAAACTACCGTAAATTGAAGGTAAATATGTTATCTCGTATCATTCCCGTAGCCGAGTCTCTGGTGTTTCGCAACCGGCTCCTTATCATTATCGCTTTTGCCCTGATAACCATTTTTATGGGCTACTC
>JAGGWR010000062.1 GCA_021163445.1 Candidatus Tharpella aukensis | reverse complement strand
CCTTTTTACCGCGTGTATGTCACCATAGTTGGTTGTTTCGCTTTATGTGTCCAATGTTTTATGTTTATAATGTTATTTTAGATGATTTTGCCGAGATTCTCTTTTTCATTAATAGTTAGTTTTAAGCTGTGGGCTATGGTGTAATATCATTTGGCTTGTTTGGCGTTTGCTGATCTATATAGTAAGGTGTTGAAAAGTAAAGATTTTTTATCTATTAACAATATTGTAATCGGCTCTCACTTGTGATAAAAAGTTCATTGTTTGCGGGTGAATAAAATAATGTTTTTTTTCTTGACTTAATTGTTACGATGTTTTAATTATGGTGTGTTGTTGGTATTTACTTAACTAGCTCTTTAGGCCGAATGTAAGGTCGAGAGGGAAATTTAAGCCTGTCCCGTAAAGGAGGTGCGGGGGGAGCCGGGGCGCATCGCTTGGTCGATGCTGATTGATTTTATAGTGCGCAGTGTAGTGGTTTCGCTTTCTTACTTTTATATTTTATTTACTTGCGACTACATCTGGGCCGGGGAAAACAGCCTTTAATGACTAAGGAGGAGACGTAAAAATGAGCGAAGATCGTTATCATATTAACATTTTTAAACCTAATGGTGAATTCCAGAAGACCGAAATTTCCTATATCTGGATGATTCTGATAGTATGGGGCTTGGCTACGTACGGTTTCCAGATTCTCCTGAGGATTGTGCAGCGCAACCCTCAAGGCGAAAGCTTTTTTACCGATATGCAGTTTCTGGGCTTTCCTTTCCACTACTGGTTTACCGGGCAGTTTCTGATCATTCTGTTTATCGTGCTCTGTATTTGGTTCAATATCCTGATTGATGGTCTTGAAGACCGCCATGGTAAGGGTGACATTTAATCAAATTAAATGTTGATCGGAAACTGTAGCGTTTCACATCCGACTTGAGGTCGGCTGTAGAGACGGCTTGAAAAAAAATAAGGAGTTTTTAAATGGAATCGAGTTTTAAATTAGGACCAGCGATTATTTTGTGCGTGGTTCTTATCGCATTTATCGCGATCGGGGTTGGTCATAAGGCCAAAGATCAGGATGACTACTGGGCTGCCGGTCGTGGTATCGGTCGGGTCGGGGCCGGGGCCGCAATCGCCAGTAACTGGATGAGTGCTGCAAGTTTTCTCGGTATGGCTGGTCTGCTCTACCTGAAGGGTTATTTTGCTCTGGCTTATGTTATCGGTTGGACTGGTGGTTACGTTATGTTGCTGGTTCTGATGGCCGGTCAGATCCGTCGTTTCGGTAAATATACGGCCGCTGACTTTATCGGTGACCGTTATGAATCACAGGGTGCTCGTCTCTTGGCGGCCTTAACCGCAATTATCATCTCCCTGACCTACGCCATCGGTCAGTACAAAGGTATCGCGATGATGTTCCAGTGGGTCTTCGGTATGAACTATGCGACTTCGGTTATTGTTGGTACCGGTGTTGTTCTGGCCTACATTATTATCGCCGGTATGCTGGGTGCGACCAAGAACATGCAGTTCCAGTATATCATTATTATCACCGCTTTTATCTTTCCACTCATCTTTATCGCTAAAAAGCTGGGCTATTTCTACCTGATTCCAGAGATCGGTTATGGTTCCGCAGTTTGGGATTTAGGCCATAAATTTGGTTCCGATCCTAACAACCTTAAATACGTTCAGCCTTGGGGAGTTGCCAGTACCTATAAATGGATCGCCCTCTGTTTTACAATGATGGTTGGTACTGCCGGTCTGCCTCACGTTCTCTCCCGTTTCTACGTTGTTCCCAATACCCGTGACGCGCGTTGGTCGGTGGTCTGGGGTCTCTTTTTCATCGGTCTGCTCTATTGGAGTTCTCCGGCTTATGCGGCTTTCGCTCGCATCCAGAATGCTGTTGCTGGCGTTCAACCGGTTAAAGCTCTGGCCGATGTTATCATTATTACGGCGGCGGAAAATGCCGGTCTGCCCCAGTGGTTCACAGGTTATCTGGCGGCCGGTGCAATTAGTGCGGCCTTCTCTACGGTTTCCGGTCTTTTGCTGGCGGCTGGCGGGGCGGTTTCTCATGATATCTACTATCGGATTATCAATCCCAATGCTTCCGAGCAGTCCCGGATGATGGTCTCCAAGGTTGCGGTTTTCGTGCTTGGTCTGGTAGTTATTACGTTTGCCCTTAAACCTTTTGCTCTGATCGCCCAGATTGTGGCGATGGCCTTCGCGATTGCCGGGAACACCATTTTCCCGACCTTCCTGCTTGGTGTCTGGTGGAGTCGTGCCAATAAACAGGGATGTATCGCCGGGATGCTGGTTGGTTTGTTCCTTACCGCCTTCTTCTTCTTCTGGGGTAAAGGCAACGACCATTGGATGGCTCAGTTGATTCCGTTTACTTCGTCGTCACTGATTTTGATGCCGATCGCTCTGTTTACAAACATCTTTGTCTCCTTGATGACCCCGGCGCCATCAATGGAAATTCGCAAGTTCCTCTGCGAACAGGTGCATGGTATCAAGTTTGACTAACACTCTCTTTTCATAAAAGAGAATAACGATTAAAAAAAGAGGTGGCGCAATTTGCGTCGCCTCTTTTTTTTGGTAACTATTCAGCGTAAGTAGAAAAGCATCAAATTTTGATAGATTTCAGTGAATTCTGGGGACATAACCTGATTCTCCGAAGGAAATCAGGATTGTGTCCCCTGAATTCACGGGTTAGCTGAATAATTACTTTTTTTGTAGCTTTTTTTTCTGTGATTGTTTATCTTGGTTTTACAGTATGAAAAATCCCCAATGCGGGGATTGGGTTTAACGAGACGACCGGCAATCCATAAACGTTGTAATGTCTAAGTATATAATCAACCGATAGCTATCGGCAGCCTGTCCCCCTCGAACCAGTGGGCGAAGCAAAGTTCGCCGATCATCGCTTTAACTTAACTGTGATGAACTCGTAAAAAATAATAGGATGGCTAAGTAAAAATTTCGATAGACAAGATGTTGTGGTTTTCCCGGCGCGAGACCATACATGTAGTATGTCGAGTGTCGGGAAAACCACAACAACGCAGGATATCGGAACTTTTTACGACGCCATTAACTGTAGATTACAAATTAAAACGATAGGTTCCGGCCTGGTCAACTTAGGAATTTTCAAATTATGCCGACAAATTATCAGTCAGCCGATTTTAGTCAGCTCTATCGGCAATTTAAAAATGAGGGTGG
>JAGGWR010000045.1 GCA_021163445.1 Candidatus Tharpella aukensis | reverse complement strand
ATGTTTAATTTTTACGGCCTCTATATTCTATTCGCACGTGAGGTCTGGCGTTTTCTCAAAGTCTCGATTCAGACGATTTTAACGCCGGTGATAACCGTGTTGTTATATCTTTTGATTTTCTCTTCGATTATCTCCGGTAGCCGGGAGATGTTGCCGGGGGTCAACTATCTGACCTTTTTGATTCCCGGTTTGATGGTTATGGCGATGTTGCAGAACGCTTTTGCCAACAGTTCATCAAGTCTTTTTCAGGCGCGTATGAACGGTAATGTTGTCTTTATTTTATTGTCGCCGATCTCTGATTTCGAATTCTATCTCGCCTTTGTCGGGGCCTCCGTGGTGCGCGGCGTACTGGTTGGCTGCGGCGTTTGGCTGGCGGCCTGTTTCTTTGCTCTGGTGCCGATTTGCCACCCGTTTTATGCTCTGCTCCTGGCTTTTTTCTGCTGCGGTTCGTTAGGTGCGTTAGGTCTTGTGTCGGCGATTATCGCTGATAAATGGGATCATATCTCCGCTTTTCAGAATTTTGTTATTGTTCCCTTCTCTTTTTTGAGTGGTGTCTTTTTTTCGATCTCCGACCTGCCTCTCTTCTGGCAGCAGGCCTCCTTTTACAACCCCTTTTTCTACTTTGTCGACGGTTTTCGCTACACCTGTCTCGGAGTTTCCGAGGTTCCTGTGCTCGTCAGTCTTGGCGTGGGCGCCGTTTTTTTTATCTTGAGCTCATTCTGGGCTCTTTGGCTGCTCAAAAGAGGCTATAATCTGCGGAGTTAATCACTTGTTTCTTTAAATCGTGAACCTAAGCTTATCCCCCTCAACCCCGACCTTTACAAGATCTCCCTCCTTGATTTTATCTCCCATGATTTCATAAGCTAACGGGGTCTCAAGGTAGTTTTTCAGGGCTCGTTTCAGAGGTCTGGCGCCGTAGGCCGGATCGTAGCCAGCGGCGGCGATGAAGGCTGCGGCGGCAGGATCAAGTTGCAGTTTAATCTCCTTTTCGGCCAGGCGTTTTTCCAGAAATGCAAGTTGGATATTAACAATTTTTTCCAGATCCTCGCGTCTAAGTGTGTGAAAAACGATGATATCATCGACCCGGTTGAGAAATTCCGGCCGGAACTGGGTTTTCAGGGCGCTCATGACCATTTCGCGCATCGCTTTAAAACTACTTTCTGACTCTTCCGCCTGCAAATTTTCAAGAATATGGTGGCTGCCGATATTGGAGGTCATGATAATTACGGTATTCTTGAAATCGACGACGCGGCCATGTGAGTCGGTCAGGCGGCCGTCATCTAAGACCTGTAACAAGACGTTGAAAACATCGTGATGGGCCTTTTCAATCTCGTCGAAAAGAATGACCGAGTAGGGTTTGCGGCGTACCGCTTCAGTGAGTTGGCCGCCTTCGTCGTAACCTATATAGCCGGGAGGGGCCCCAATCAGGCGAGAAACCGAATGTTTCTCCATATATTCCGACATGTCGATGCGGGTTATGCTGTTTTCGTCGTCAAAAAGAAACTCAGCCAGAGCTCTTGCGAGTTCGGTTTTTCCGACCCCGGTCGGCCCCAAGAAAATAAAACTGCCGATCGGCTTTTGCGGGTCATTGATCCCGGCCCGCGCCCGGATCACGGCATCGGCGACCGCCTGGACGGCATCTTCCTGGCCGATGACCCGTTTATGGAGGTGCTCGCCCAAATGGATAAGTTTATCACGTTCACCTTGGAGCAGTTTGCTGATCGGGATCGAGGTCCAGCGGCTGATAATAGCGGCGATATCCTCTTCATCGACGACCTCTTTTAAGAGGCGGCCGCCATCGGCCTGACTTGTTGTAATTGTCTGTTGGGCGGTTTCACGTCTCTTTTCAAGAGTTGTGAGTCGGTCATATTTGAGCTCAGCCGCCTTATTGAGGTCGTAGTCGCGTTCAGCTTTTTCGATTTCGAGTTTGACCGTTTCAATCTCCTTGCCGATTTCGCGTAAGCCCGCGATCTGCTCTTTCTCAAGTTGCCAGCGGGCGGTCATTGTTTTACTTTTCACCTGCCAGTCGGCGAGCTCTTTTACAAGTTTTTCGAGGCGTTGCTTTGAGGCTTTGTCTTTCTCTTTCTTTAAGGCTTCGCGTTCAATTTCGAGCTGCATGATTTTTCGGGTTACTTCATCGAGTTCGCTCGGCATACTGTCGATCTCGGTGCGCAGTCGGGCCCCGGCTTCATCGACTAAGTCGATCGCTTTATCGGGGAGGAAACGGTCGCTGATATAGCGGTGCGAGAGTACGGCGGCGGCGACTAAGGCCGTATCTTTGATCTGGATACCGTGGTGGACTTCGTAACGCTCCTTCAGGCCGCGCAAAATCGAAATCGTATCGTTGACTGTCGGTTGGTCGACTAAAACCGGTTGAAACCGGCGCTCTAAAGCTGCATCCTTTTCAATGTAGAGGCGATATTCGTTCAAGGTTGTGGCTCCGATACAATGGAGCTCACCGCGGGCCAGCATCGGTTTTAAGAGGTTGCCGGCATCCATCGAACCTTCGGTCTTGCCCGCTCCGACTACGGTATGGAGCTCATCTATAAAAAGAATTACATTGCCTTGGGCCTCTTTTACCTCTTTAAGGACAGCTTTCAAGCGCTCTTCGAACTCGCCGCGAAATTTGGCTCCGGCGATCAGGGCGCCCATATCGAGAGAGATCAGGCGTTTGTTTTTTAAACTCTCGGGGACGTCCTGGACGAAGATGCGTTGGGCCAAGCCTTCGACAATAGCGGTTTTGCCGACGCCGGGTTCGCCGATCAAGACCGGATTATTCTTGGTTCGGCGCGAAAGAACCTGGATGACCCGGCGAATCTCATCGTCGCGACCGATGACCGGGTCGAGTTTGTCCTGAGCTGCGGCTTGAGTTAGATCCATGCCATATTTTTCAAGAGCCTGATAGGTCTCTTCCGGATTTTGCGAAGTGACTCGTTGGTGACCGCGAACTTCAGTCAAGACGGTTAGAAGTTTCTCGCGGGTTATGCCGAAACCTTGCAAAAGTGTGGCCAGAGGGTCGCCGGAAGCTGAGACGAGTGCCAACAGTAGATGTTCGACGCTGACATATTCATCTTTAAATTGTTGGGCCTCATCTTGTGCCTTAACAAAAAACTGCCCTAGACGCGGGCTCATATAGAGCTGGCCGCCGCCAGCCCCGGTAACCGCAGGAATTTTAGCCAACTGCTCTTCCAGAGCTTTTTCAACCGCCGCCGGAGCGATCCCGATCTTCTCGATCAGACGGGGCACCAGACCTTCCGGCTGCTGGATTAAAGTCAGCGCCAGATGTTCGGCATCAATCTGCTGATGATGACGTCGTAAAGCCTGATCCTGAGCAGCCGCCACCGCTTCCTGAGTTTTTTGCGTAAATTTACTCGTATCCATAATGTGCCCCCCCCTTTAATTTTTTATCGGACATGCTGGTGTTTATATAAGTTTGCACACTCCTTGTTAAAGTAGTGACAAATCCCTTGCTGTCAAGGGCGGAAGTTGTAAGAAATGTTGTTTTTTTAGCGGTTGAGCCGAGCAGCAATTTCATCTTTCAAACAAAAAACGGGCGGAGTCCTGCACATTTCGGGTTATGTATGAAATGCGCAGGGCTCCGCCCGTTCCGGTTAACAACTCGCTTAATTTTTTCAGCGAATGATATCACCAACTTTAAACCCTGAACCATCAGTTATGGTTCCTTCCGAGTAGGCTTCTTCGACTTCACTCAGCTTGATTTTGCCTACGGTTTTGTATTTTATTTTCAGGACTTTTCCTGTACTTGGATCCTTGATGACTTTGCTTTGCCGGGAAATAGTTACAGTCTGGCCCATTTTAAAACCTGCGTTTTTCCCTTTATTCAAAGTAATAATGTTGCCGTCGACATCAGCAATCACGGCTTTTCCGGCCGGTTTGGCCGCTTTAGCTTTAGCCGGTGCCGGTTTGCGGCTGCTTGAGGCTTTAAACTTCGTTGCATCCATTTTGGCAGCCACCTTTTTTATAGCCTCACGCATGGTTTCGGTAGCCAGTTTTTCATTGAAGCTTTCACCTCCGCCAAAGCCGAAAATCTTGACTTTGACGGAGCTCTTGCTGTGGCTGGCGGTGTCGGCAAAAACGATTCTGCCGGTTGTAGCATCAACCATGCGAATGTCGACCGCGGAATGGTAGCCGACCTTGCCGACATTTACGCCGCCGCCGCCACCGCCGCTACGGCTCTGACCATATTCGGTTACGGCTCCTGTGATAATGTAGTTAACACCGATAATTTTACCGATTCGGGCGGCACTGGCCGGATCAACCCGACCGGAAGTGCCCAGATT
>JAGGWR010000068.1 GCA_021163445.1 Candidatus Tharpella aukensis | reverse complement strand
GAGCCGGGCTGAGCTCTGTCCCCCTCGAAGTGGGCGAAGCAATGTTCGTCGTCATTTGCTATGGCTTTATAGTGGGAACCTGAATAGTTACAGAAATAAAGTATTTCTTCGTTGCTTTAGTAGGTGGATGGAGGTTTTTGGTGCGTAAGATAGCCTGTCAGAATTTTAAGGGCGGTACCGGAAAAACAACGACGGTTATCAGTTTAGCCCACTGTTTGGCCGCAGCCGGAGAGAAGGTGCTGGTTGTCGATCTCGACGCTCAGGGCAATATTGCCGAGAGTTTCGGCGTGGCGCATGAAAACTCCCTCTATGACCTGCTGGTTGACGGTAAACCTTTAGCCGATTGCCTGGTTGAGGCGCGAGAAAATCTTTTCTGCCTGCTCTCGGATCAGACCTTGGCTGCCTGTGAAACCGTGCTGGTGACCAGGCCCCGGCGGGAAGAGGCCTTAAAGCGGGCTCTGGCTGATGTCGAGCAGGTTTTACCGGGAGTTAGCGTGGTCTTGCTTGACTGTTCACCTTCGCTCTCGATTCTTGGCCAGAATGCCTTGGTCTATGTTGATGAACTTCTATTGCCGGTAAGTATGGACTATCTGGCGATGGTTGGCGTCGGTCAGGTCTTTGAAAACCTGAAAATGATTGAAGAGTATTTTGAAAAAGAGGTAAAAGTTTGCGGCATTCTCCCGACCTTTTATGATCAGCGGGTCAATGTCAGTAAAGATGTGTTGTCAGCGCTCCAGGAGCGCTACGGAGACCTGGTTTTACCCCCAGTGCGGGTTGATACCAAAGTTCAGCAGGCATCCAGCCGACAGCAGACAATTGTTGAGTTTGGGGGACGATCCCGAGCTCGTGAAGATTATCGGAAGATTTATGAGGAGTTGTTCGTATGACAACCGCAAATGGAAAGAAGACCCCTAAAAACCCTAAAACAGGTAAGGCACCGGTTAGTCGCGGGCGCCGGAAAAAAGTAGTAGCCAAAGCTCCGGCCCCGGCTGAAATCGATAAACAGAAGATGGCTGCTTTTTTCAGTGCGGCCGGGCTTGATAAAACTGCTCCGGATTCCGGAACCGAGGTCGAGAGTGTTGCGGTTAAGGGCAGCAAAAAGTCCGAGCCTGCAGAGAGTGGAAAGCCTGTGCTGGTCGAGTCGACATCGGTTCCGGCTGCTGCAAGTGAACCGCCTGCTAAAGAGCCTGAAAATGCTGAAGTTGCAGCGATTGCGAAGTCTGTTGAAGTCTCAGCAACGGCTGGCGATAATCCTGATGATATTGACAATAATAGTGAAAAAGGTGAAACCCTGATGGCGACAACTGAAAAAACGACTACTGCTGGTTCCGGTTCCGGCTCTTATAATCTTCTTCCGATGTTTGCAGTTCTGCTGCTTATAGCTCTTTTCTGGCTCTATTATATCTCTTCGACTCCGCTGAAAAAGGCGGCTGAAGTCCAAGTCGAACAAGGTAAAGCGGAAATTTCGGTGCTCATGGCAAAGGTCAAGGGACTTGAGGCGGAAGTGGCCGGATTGAAGATAAAACTGGTACTTTTTGAAAAAGCTGCCATGAAATGGAAAAATGCGGCTGTTCAGGCCGTGAAGGCGAGCGCTCAGGTGAAAAGAGGTGTGGTGAGTGTGAAAAAAGTAAAAGTCAAGGCGATCTCTAAAGATAAACCGAAGGCTGCGACCGCCGTTAAAAAGGGTTCCTCTTTTGATAAGGCTCCGATCCCTTTCTGGCGGAATATGAAT
Source organism: Candidatus Tharpella aukensis (assembly GCA_021163445.1). Lineage (GTDB taxonomy): Bacteria > Desulfobacterota > Anaeroferrophillalia > Anaeroferrophillales > Tharpellaceae > Tharpella > Tharpella aukensis. Next base: position 4,297 of record JAGGWR010000068.1, on the reverse strand, counting down.
CTGAGACCGAGCGGTTCTTTAATTAAGCCACCGGTCAAAAAGGTAAAACCCGAGGTTAAGGCTCCAGCGGTTAAAGTTGATTCATTCAGTAAAGCGCCCAAACCTTTCTGGCTCACGCCACGGGTAAAGCCCACAGTTGCAAAAACTAAAAAACAGGTGATAATCTCGGCCCCGCCAGCGGCAAAAGCGGCGTCTCAGGCGAAAAAGAGAGTTACTCAGCAAAAGCCGGCTTCAGCTCCGATTCTTGGCTCCTCTTTTGACAAGGCTCCTAAACCGTTTTGGCTTAAGGACTGATAGTTTAATGTGGGCTTTGCCTGCAACCCAATGTTCAAATTGTCGGGATTGGGGTCATTGCTGGTACAAGGTGCGTCAGCACCCCAGCTTTGACCCCGTTTATGTGGGCGAAGCGATGTTTGTGCATTCTCATGAAAGGTCGAAGCGAGGTTCGCGCTAACGGCTTTAAGTTAAAACCGGTTAGTGTGTTATTTGGGCTTCGCCCGGCTTCGAGGGGGTCAGAGCTCAGAGCGGCAACCGGCTTGCAGCCGGCGCCTGGAGGTCTGACCCCAAACTGAGAAAGGGTGAAGTTCTTCTATTTTTACGTTATATTTTTGTAGCTATTCAGCGGTTTCCTTCCTGAAGGCCTCTTGCAGGAGGTTTCTGGTTGTTGCGGTCTGGTTAACGTCGAATTTGTATTCGTCGAGTTCGATTAGTGGTGCTATCTCCATTAGTGAGCTGGTGAGAAAGGCACCGTCGCACTCTCCGAGATCTTTTGGGGAAAGGGGCATTTCCCGGCAGCCGAGACTTAGCTGGTTTGCGATTTTCAGGATGAAATTCCGGGTGATGCCGGGCAGGAGTCCGGCTGCCAGCGGCGGGGTTAGAAGGCTGTTGTTTCGGATTAAAAAAAGATTGGAGAAACTTCCTTCGCAGAGCTCACCTTCCTGGTTAAGAAAAATCCCTTCGTCAAAACCTTTTCTCCGGGCCTCCTGCAGGCCATAACGATTTTCCAGATAATTTATGCTTTTTACCGCGAGTAGAGGGTTATGCCGGTCTCGGCGCCAGGGCAATATTAAAGCTCGCATACCTTGCTGTCGGCATTTGATGCTCTCAACGTCAAGGGTTGAGGCTCTGATCATCAAGGTTGAAGTATGGTTTGGGTTATCTGTTTCCGGGTTGCCTCGGCTGACAACCAGTTTGATTACTCCAGGATCGTGGGACAGCCGGTTTGCGGCCAGTAGTTCAGTGATGATGGCTGGACTTTGTTTTAAGTCGTGCGGTTCGGGAAGGGCAAGTTTTTGCAGGCCCCGACGCAGGCGGGCAAGATGCTCGTCGAGTTGGAAAGGTTTGCCGACATAGGTGCGGATGGTCTCAAAGAGGCCGTCACCAAAAAGGAAACCCGTATCAAGCGGCGAAATGGCGGCTTCGTTTTCGGGGACTAAGCGGTCGTTGATGTAGATTTTTGAGCGATAACTTAAACTTGTCAATTTCAGTCACTTTACAACTCAACTTTCTGACTTGAGTTTACTCCTTGATATTTAGTGCCTGACCGAAAACCTGACAATTTTCTTGAGTGCAAGGCAGGCGAATATTTTAACCACAAGCATACATTAAGTATTCTGAGGATTAAAATTTGAGCCTAACGCAGCAATCGAGGAAATTGGCGGTTTTCGGTCGCGCACTATTTAAAACAAAAGAAACATGAATGCTGTTTGCATTGCGGTTTTCCTCTGCGTCTTGGCGTCTTTGCGAGAGATGAAAAGCGTTTTCCCGCAGAGGCGCAGAGACGCAGAGAAAGGCAAAATAAAATCAGACCTCGACGCAATACAATTAAAGTTGAGAAAAACATTTAAATAGTTACAAATGAACTCAAATTTTAATGTATCATCTTAACTGTCGCGGTTTTGTTCGTCTGTTTCGTCTGTTTCGTAGTCTTGTTTTTGATTTTGCTTGTTTTTGTTCTTTAAACATTCAAAGACAATTCTGATCTCCTCGTAAGAGATTTTCTCTTCAAGTTTAACGAAGATTGGTCTTAAAGGCCCCGATCCTAATTCGGCCATAGCTGCTTCAATCTTTTGCCCATTCTCTACGCTAACCCAAGGTGAGGGGTCACTGATTTCGAGGTGACGGATGTAGGTGGTCAGGTAACCGCTGGTGGTTGACCGGGCTCGATCCATTTTGGCGGCGGTCTCTTTCAGTGAGAGTCCTTCGGCAAAACAGGCAAAAGCTTTAACTTCGGAGGCACTTAGCTCATTCGGGTCGCGTTTGGGGGTTTTGCGGCTGATTGTCGGATTTGTAAGGCAGTTGCTGTCGAGGTTATGTTGGTTGCAAAACTCCTGGATACGGGCCGTAAAAATTTCGCCGAAATCAAGGAGTTTCATTTCGCCCACCCCTTTAACCTGACGGAAAAAATCAAGGCTTATGGGGCGACACCGGGCCATGTCGTAGAGCGACGCATCACTGAAGATGACATAGGGCGGGACTTTGCGGGAGCTGGCTAAATCCCGGCGCAATTCGCGTAAATCTCCGAAAAGTTCAAGTTCTTGAGGAGTGAGGATGGTCTCGGCTGTGACAGCAGGTGAAGAACTTCGTTCAACTTTAGTTTTTAGCAGGCGAGGTTTTTTCTCTCCCCGTAAGAGCTCGCGCCCGGTAGGTGTGATTTTTAGAACCTGATACTCACCCGACCGCATGAGAAATTGCTGGCTTATGAGTTGGTCAAGCCACTCTTTGATCTGTTCGGTTCTTTGTTCTTTGAGGATGCCCCAGGTAGAGAGTTGATTATGGTTGTTGGCTTTGATGCGGCGCTCATTAGAGCCTTTGAGGACTTGGGCGCTGTAGTGGAGGCCAAAATTTTCTCCCTGACGCAGGATGCTGGAGATGATTTTTTGTCCGGTAACTAGAGGATCGTCAATTTCAGGCAACTCGTCAAGGCAGATGTCGCAGTGTTCGCAACTCTTTTTATCCAGTTCTTGATCAAAGTAGTTAACCAACATTCGGTGGCGGCAACTGATTCCGTGAGCATAATTGTTCATCGCATTTAAGGAGTGTTGAGCCCCTTCCGTTACCGTCTCATTTTCAGCTTCGTTAAGGGTTCTCTGCCAGCGCAGGAGATCGTTACTGTTGTGAAAGAGCAGACATTCGGCCGGTAAACCGTCGCGACCGGCCCGGCCGCTCTCCTGTTGATAATTCTCCAGGGCTTTAGGCAGACCGCTGTGAATTACAAAACGGATGTTGGATTTGTCGACCCCCATGCCGAAAGCGATAGTGGCAACCATGATGCCGGATTCATGGTTGATAAATGCTTCCTGGTTGTTTCTGCGATCATGGTCGGCCATGCCCGCATGATAGGGCCAGACGGCACGACCGGCATCCGCCAGACGGGCTGCAGTTTCGTCAACTTCACGGCGGCTTTGGCAGTAGATAATGCCAGCTTCTTGATGATGACGTTCAAGAACCTCCATGATCTGGGCAAAATGGCGCGGGCTTTTGCGAAAAACTCGGTAGGTCAGGTTGGGGCGGTCAAATGAGCCGATGAGAAAGTGGGGCTCATTAAGGTTGAGTTGGGCGGCGATATCTTTTTGGACTTCGCGGGTGGCCGTGGCGGTATACGCGTGTACTGAAATGGCGGGAAAATGTTCTCGCAAACGTCCCAACTGGCGATAGTCGGGGCGAAAATCATGGCCCCATTGGCTGATGCAGTGAGCTTCATCGACAGCAATAAAGCGTATGTCCAGGGTTTTTAAAAAGTTTAAGCTGCGTTTCTGGGCCAGCTTTTCCGGCGAGATATAGAGGAGCTTAAGTTCTCCAGCCTTTAGTTGGTCGGTGACCTGGCGTTTTTCGACAGTGGTCATGGAGCTGTTAATACAGGCCGCCGGAACCCCGTTAAGGCGTAAACTGTCAACTTGGTCTTTCATCAGGGCGATCAAAGGTGAGATCACCAGCGCCAAACTGTCAAGGGCCAGCGCCGGAACCTGATAACAGGCCGATTTGCCGCCCCCGGTGGGCAGGACGAGTAGTGAATCATCGTGTTTGAGAACGCACTCTATCGCCTCTTGCTGAAACGGGAGAAAAGCCTCATGACCCCAGTACTGCTTGAGAATGTCAGCTGATTTTTGCATCTGCCCGCTGTTCACTGTTTACTGTCCAGTGCTTTTTTTAGCTGCAGGCAAAGATATTATAAATGTTGTTCCTTTATTGAGTGTGCTTTGAACCTCAATATTGCCACGGTTGGTTTCAATCAGGGTGTGGACAATGGAAAGACCTAAACCGGTGCCGTTGTCCGGTTCTCTGGTTGTATAAAAGG
>JAGGWR010000084.1 GCA_021163445.1 Candidatus Tharpella aukensis | reverse complement strand
AGTAGATAAATAAAATCATCCTAATCTGATATTTCTTTTATGTATATATCTTTTGTGACTATTTAAGTTCCCATAATTTAAGAGTTAAGTTATAGTGGACAACAACGTATTTTTTTGTTTCCGGCCAAGCCGGATCAGGAGACAAAATGCCGATTGAGATTGAGAGAAAATTTCTGTTACGTGATGAGAGTTGGCGTTTACAGGCTGATGCCGGAACCACGATGCGCCAGGGCTATTTGAGTAATAATGCGAAGAGTTCTATTCGAGTGCGTATCAGTGGCGAACAGGCCAATTTAAATATCAAGAGCAGTACGCCGGGAACCGTGCGGAGTGAGTATGAATATCCGATTCCGGTAGCCGAAGCCGAAGAGCTGCTGGCTGATCTCTGCCATGAATTACTGATCGAGAAAATTCGCTACCATGTTGATGTTTCAGGTTTTACCTGGGAAATCGATGTTTTTTCCGGGGTTAACCAGGGTCTGATTGTGGCTGAAATTGAACTCGATGAGGTTGATCAGGATTTCCCCCGGCCATCTTGGCTGGGGCGCGAGGTTTCCGCTGAGATTCGCTACTATAACTCGCACCTGGCCGGATATCCTTACTCGAACTGGTCTGAGGAAGAGAAACTTCACTCTATCTCGGGCGGAGTCAATTCTTGACAATGGCGTGTCGAGATAATCGGGTAAGCCGAAGTCCTGCCAACAGCCATTGTCAAGATTTGACCCTATTTAAGAGGGCGAAGCAAAGTTCGCCGCTATTGGTTGAGACTTTAATGATGGGTAGCTGAATAGTTACCTTTAGGAATTTATATGTTTGATTTGAAAACTAAAAATATCGATCACTATATTGATTTGGCACGAGGTCGCGAGGAGGCGGATTTGCTTTTGCGCAATGTGCGTCTGGTCAATGTTCTTTCAGGTGAGATTCATCCGGTCGATGTCGCGATTGCCGACGGTCTTTTTCTCGGGTTTGGTGAATATTCGGCCAAAGAGGTGATCGATTGTGAAGGGCGTTATCTGGCACCCGGCCTGATTGAGGGGCATATCCATATTGAGTCGAGCCAGATTCTGCCGTCTGAATTTGCCCGCCTGGTCGCCGCCCGCGGTACGGCGGCGGTGGTTGCTGATCCCCATGAAATTGCCAATGTGATGGGGGTTGCCGGGGTCGAATTTATGCTTGCGGCAAGTGCCGGTTTGCCGGTTTCGTTTTTTTTCATGGTTCCCTCTTGTGTTCCGGCAACGACTATGGAGACTGCCGGGGCGGTTATCGATGCGGCGGCGGTAGCGGATTTATTGAAAAAACATCCCGATCGTCTTTTAGGGTTGGCTGAGGTTATGAATTTCCCCGGCGTCATTAATCTGGATGCGGAAACTATGGCTAAAATTGTCGTCGCCCGAGGGAAAAAGATCGACGGTCACGCCCCGCAACTTTCCGGTCTTGATCTTAATAGTTATATCATGGCTGGTCCCGACAGCGATCATGAAGCGACGACGCCAGCTGAAGCCTTGGAGAAACTCCGTCTGGGGATGCATTTGATGTTGCGTGAAGGTTCACGTGAGCATAATCTTGATGATCTTTTGCCGGTTGTCAATCGTTATAACAGCGCCAACTGTTCATTGGTTTCCGACGACCGTCATGTCATTGATCTATTGCATAAAGGGCATCTCGACTATTCGATTCGCAAAGCGATTGCCGGTGGTTTGTCGCCGCTGGTTGCAATTCAGATGGCATCTATCAATCCGGCGCGCCATTTCGGTCTTAAGCGGCGTGGGGCCGTGGCACCGGGTTATCGGGCCGATTGTATCTTGCTCGATGATCTTGAATCTTTTGCGATTAACCGGGTTTTCCTGGCGGGTCGGCTTTTCGATGAAAAGAATTTTGCCGCACCGCAGCTGCCTTTGCCGGGTAATACGGTGTCGGTTGCCAAATTGTCTAAAGCAAGTTTTGCGATCCCGGTCGCCGGTGAAAAACTGAAGGTTATCGGTATAGTTCCGGGACAGCTGGTAACTGAAAAGATTATTGTTACACCGAAAATTGATGATGGCCTGGCTGTGCCTGATCCTGATCGGGATCAAGCCAAGCTGGCAGTGATCGAGCGTCACCATGGCAGCGGTCGGATTGGTCTAGGTTTTGTTCAAGGTTTGGGGCTTAAAAAAGGTGCTCTGGCCGGAACCGTGGCCCATGATTCACATAACCTGATTGTTACCGGGATGAGTGATGTAGATATGTTGCTTGCGGCCCGGGTGGTTAAAGAGATGAGCGGCGGATTGGCAGTGGTTGCCGATGGCCGTATTTTAGGTCGTCTGCCTCTGCCGGTAGCCGGATTGATGAGTGCGGAAAAGGCAGAAACTACGGCAGCGGCGCTCAAATTTTTACAAGATCAGGCGGCCCTCCTGGGGGCGGTTAATGATCCCTTTATGACCCTCTCATTTCTCGCTCTGCCGGTTATTCCCTCACTGAAACTAAGTGATCGGGGGCTGATTGATGTCGATAAGTTTTCCCTGACCGATCTCTGGTTAAATTAAACTGCTGCATAGTTATAATCTGATTATGAAAATATTTTAACTGTTATTGGTCGAATATGAGTGATAAAAGGCCATTAATATAATTGACAGAAATAGTCGAAACCAGTAAATCAGTACGTTTCCGGTTGTCTGTCGAAATTTTTACTTAGCCATCCCGTTACTTTTAACGAATGCATCATAATTTAAAAATGGAGATTTTTACGAATGTTGAAAATGAAGCAGGTGTTACTCATTGGCTTGTTGCTGTTTTTTGTTGTTGGTTCAGTTGGTGCGACGTCAGATAATCTTTGGCAGACCGATTTCGCTGCGGCCAAAGCCCAGGCGGTTAAGGAGAAGAAATTACTGCTCCTCGATTTTACCGGTTCCGACTGGTGCGGCTGGTGTACAAAACTCAAACAAGAGGTTTTCAATCGGGAGCTTTTCCAAAAAGAGGTAATTAAGGACTTTGTTCTGGTGGAACTCGATTTTCCCCAAAAAACTCAGCTTGAAGAGAAACTTACGCAACAGAATAAGGTTCTCTCAAAAAAATATGGAATTACTGGTTTTCCGTCAATTGTTTTAGTTGATGCCGAGGGGGTTGAATTTGCCCGCACCGGTTATCAATCGGGCGGCCCTCAAGTCTATCTCGATTCACTAAAAGGTTTTGTCAAAAATTATCAACAGTCTCAGGTTTTAAAGAAAGAGGCTGAAAAACTTGACGGAGTTAAGAAAGCCGAAAAACTTGACCAGGCGATCACCCTGCTGGTGCAAAACGGCAGTAAATATGACTATAGTGCACTCTCTGATGAAATAATTGCCCTCGATAAAGATGGCAAAGCCGGTTTACGGGTCAAGTATGAGTTGCCGCAAAAGCTTAGTGCGATTGAGGCTCAGCTTAATCAGGATAAGGATTTTGACAAAGCTGTTGCGGAACTCGATAAACTGGCTCCGACAGCTGCGTCGGTACCCTCTCTGCAGCAACAGGTTTACCTTTTCCAGGCCGGTATTTTGATTAAGGGTAAGGGCGACAAGGAGGCCGGCCTCAAGAAATTGGAGCTTGCTCTTTTGGCTGCACCCGACACCAAAACCGGACAACAGTTGGTCAAATTTATTGACCGGATGAAACAAGAACCTCAAAGCGGGGCAGAGTCAAAACCTGAAGCCGCAACTGAGGAGAGCAAAAAATAATGGCTCAACCAACTTTTGAACTGCGTAACGAACATTCGGTTGAGGCCTTAAATCTTAAGGTGCAATCTTTTGTCCACCGGGTGACCGGGGCTGAACACTATCATTTGCTCGCCGATAATCCGGAGAATGTTTTTATGGTCGGGTTTCGGACGGCTCCGACCGACTCGACCGGGGTCGCCCATATCTTGGAGCATACGGTTTTGTGCGGGAGTCGGCGTTTCCCCGTGCGTGACCCTTTTTTCATGATGCTCAGGCGTTCATTGAATACCTTTATGAATGCTTTTACAAGCAGCGATTGGACCGCTTATCCTTTTGCCAGCCAGAACCGTAAAGACTATTTTAATCTGCTTGATGTCTATCTCGATGCGGTCTTTTTTCCGCGTCTTGATGAGCTTGATTTCGCCCAGGAGGGGCACCGGATCGAATTTTCCGACCCGGCTGACAGTTCATCACCGTTGACTATTAAAGGGGTTGTCTATAACGAAATGCAGGGGGCGATGGCAAACCCGTCCAGTTTTCTCTGGGAAGGGCTTTCAGAACATCTTTTTCCGAGTGCAACTTATCGTTTCAACAGCGGCGGCGACCCTGAAATAATTCCGTTGTTGACCCATGCCGAGCTCAAAGAGTTCCATCGGCTAAATTACCATCCGAGTAATGCTTTTTTTCTCACCTACGGCGATCTGCCGGCGGCAGAGCTGCAAGAGGTCTTTGAAGAACGCGCCTTAAAAGAGTTTGCCAAAGAACCTGGTGCGCCATTTCTCGTAGCCCCGGAAAAACGTCTGACAGCGCCCATTGTCGTGCGTCAGAGTTTTCCGGCGGAGGCTTTAGACACGGCTGAAAATGATGATCGCAGTCATGTCATTATGGCCTGGTTGCTGGAGTCTGAAAATAGCCTTGAAAGCCTTATCGAAGCCCATCTGCTCGGCTCAGTTCTTTTAGACAATAGTTCATCACCGTTACTCGACGCCTTGGAGACGACGACTTTAGGCCGAGCTCCCTCGCCGCTTTGCGGGCTTGATGATGACCATAAAGAGATGATTTTTTGTTGTGGTCTTGAGGGTTGTGCTGCCGATTCCGGGCTTGAGGTTGAAGAGTTGATTCTTACGACTCTTAATAAAGTTGCGCGTGAAGGGGTGCCGCTTGAACAGGTTGAGGCGGTTTTGCATCAGCTTGAACTCCAACGCCGCGAGATTGGCGGCGACGGTTATCCTTATGGTTTGCAACTCTTGCTCGCGGCTTTTCCGGCCGTGGTGCATAACGGTTCGGTGGTTGAACGGCTTGATATCGATCCGGTACTCGATAAGTTGCGGCAAAAGATCAAGGAACCCGGCTATATTCCTGAATTGCTGCAACGTTTGATTCTTAATAATCCCCATCGGGTCAGGCTGACCATGGAGCCCGACAGTGATCTTGCGCCGCAGCGGGAGAAGGCTTTACAAGCTCGTTTGCGGGCTCGCTTACAGGCTCTTGATAGTGATCAACGGCAGCATTTAATTGAACGGGCGGCGACGCTGACGGCACGTCAGCAGGAGCAGGACGATCCTGAAATTCTGCCTTGTGTCGGCCTTGCTGATGTTCCTGAAAAATTACCGATTCCGCTCGGTAAAGAGGGGGAGGCACAATTACCGCTTACTTATTATGCGGCCGGAACTAACGGAATTGTCTATCAGCAGGTGATTTTTGATCTACCTGAATTAGATAGTGAGATGCTCGATCTGCTTCCCGATTACTCCTCATGTTTGACCGAGTTGGGCTGTAATGGTCTTGATTATCGCCAGACTCAGGCTTGGCAGGCCCAGGTCAGCGGCGGTATCGGAGCCTACTATAAGTTGCGTGGTGCAATTGATGACAATTCTCAGGTCAAAGGGCTTTTTGTTATTTCCGGTCGGGCTTTGTCGCGTAATCACGAAGCTTTAACCAAATTGATGCGTAAAACTCTTGAAAGTGTTCGTTTTGATGAAGTCGAGTATATTCGGGAGATTATGGCCCAAAGTCTGGCTCATCAAGAGCAGCAAGTAACCGCCGCCGGCCATCTTTTGGCGATGCGGGCGGCGTCCGCCGGTTGCAGTTCTTTGGCGGCTTTAGGTCACCGGGTGCATGGTTTGGCCGGGCTTAAAGATCTCAAGAAACTTTATCTTAAACTGGCCGATCCAAAAGGTGCCGCACTGGCCGAATTTGGGCGCAAACTCGGACTGCTTCATGAAATAATAATGGCCGCTCCGCGGCAATTTTTGTTGGTTGCTGAAGATGAACGTGAGGTCGGTTTGACGGCAGAGCTGCAATCGGGTTGGCAGGGGAGTGTCGATTTAAAGGCCGGATTTAAAGATTTTAGTCTGGCTCCGGAAAAAAGTCTGGTGCGTCAGCTCTGGACAACTGATACCACGGTTAATTTCTGCGCCAAAGCCTATCCGACTGTAGCTATCGCCCATCCCGATGCGGCCCCTTTGTCCGTGCTTGGCGGTTTTTTGCGTAATGGTTATCTCCATCGTGTTATCCGCGAAGAGGGCGGTGCCTATGGCGGCGGGGCCGGGCATGATCCCGGTAGTGCGGCTTTTCGTTTCTACTCCTATCGCGATCCTCGTCTCGGGGAGACCCTTGACGATTTTGATCGTTCTCTGATCTGGCTCCAGGAGGAAAAACATGAACCGCGCCAGGTTGAAGAGGCGATTTTAGGAGTTGTCAGCAGCATCGACAAACCGGGTTCACCCGCCGGTCGCGCTAAACAGGCTTTTTATGACGGACTTTATGGCCGCGAACCGGAATTCTTACGGGCTTACCGAAGCCAGGTTCTGGCGGTCACCCTGGCTGATCTGCAACGGGTTGCCGAAACTTACCTTAAACCGGAGATCGCCGGAATTGCAGTTCTCACCGATCCTAAAAGTGCGGCTGACAATGCCGAGACTCTGGGTTTGGAGATAATTGATTTATAGGATAAAATTGCCGCCAGGAGGCTGCCTGAGAAAAATTTCTATTCTCAGACAGCTTCCTAACCGGTATGATTCTGAAGTTTTAGAGCAAAAAAGGCCGCAAGAGAAATCTTGCGGCCTTTTTTATGAGTTCATCAAAGTTGATGAACTCATAAAAAGTCATGGGATGGCTAAGTAAAAATTTCGATAGACAAGATGTAGTGGTTCTCCAGGCGCGAGACCATACATTTAGTATGTCGAGTGTCTGGAGAACCACTACAACGCAGGATATCGGAACTTTTTTACGACGCCATCAAAGTTGTTATATTAGCGTGATGCTGCCGGGGTCATTATCGGTAAATCGGCCCACCGGCCAGCAGCCGGTTCCGGCCGCATTAAAAGCGCGAATTACGGATTCGGCTCCATCGGCGTCGACAGCCAGTAAAAGACCGCCCGAAGTTTGCGGATCAAAAAGTAGATCGCAAAGTATCTGGTCGGCCATATCTTCGCCCCGCAGGCGACAACCGAAATGGTCACGATTGCGATGCCCGCCTTCCGGAAACATCCCCATACTGCAAAATTCTTCGGCTCGTTCAAGCAGTGGAACCTGAGCCAGTTCGACTAAAGCCCCAACTTTGTCACTGGTGATCATTTCGCTTAAATGGCCGAAAAAACCAAAACCGGTGACATCGGTGCAGGCCCGCACCCCTTGTCGCCAGGGTTTGTCACTATTATCCGGCGGCAGAACATTGAGTCGTGCCATCCACTCCAAAGTTTGCGAGATTTCATCTTCGGTCACAAAATCGGCTTTTAAAGCGGTCGCCAATATCCCATTACCCAAAGGTTTAGTTAAGAGCAGGACATCACCAACCTGGGCTCCTTGATTACGCCAAATCCGTTCAGGGTGAACCTCGCCGGTAACCGAAAGACCATATTTTATTTCCGGATCATCGATGCTGTGACCGCCCGCTAACACCGCACCCGCCTCTTTAATCTTATCGAGACCACCGGCCAGAATGTTACGCAGTATTTCAGGGTCAAGAGAGTTGATTGGAAACGCCACAATATTCATGGCGGTTAACGGAACTCCCCCCATGGCGTAGACGTCACTAAAGGCATTGGCGGCCGCAATCTGTCCGAAACGAAAAGGATCATCAACCATCGGGGGAAAGAAATCAACCGTTTGCACCAGCGCCCGCTGATCATCAAGACGAAAAACCCCGGCATCATCCGCCCCTTCGATGCCGACCAGCAGGCGTTCATCAACCGGCAGTGATAAACCCTGCAATACGTCCGCCAATTCCGACGGACCAATTTTTGCCGCTCACCCGGACGCCGCCGAGAGGGTAGAAAGTCTGACGTCTAATTTTTTTGAATTTTTGTTGGTCATAGGAAAATCTCTATTTTAATTTTTTAGTAACTATTCAGCATAACCTGATTTAGCATGTCTTGTTGTCGGCGAAGCGATGTTTGTGCTAACGGCTTTAAGTTAAAACCGGTTAGCGTGTTATTTGGGCTTCGCCCGGCTTCGAGGGGAGTCAGAGCTCAGAGCGGCAACCGGTTTGCAGCCAGCGCCTGGAGGTCTGACCCCAAACCGAGAAAGAGTGAAGGGCGAAGCGAAGTTTACCGTGATTCGCTATGACTTAACATCTGAATTATAAAGTCAAGAGTAGTTGGAAATCACGGTCGGACTTTTTGCCCCCTATTTCGTTCCCTCTTTTACATTCATATATCATAACTTCACTGGTGAAAGTTGCTTTTTTGAAATTTTCTTTGATCTTATCGAGATCGTTCAGGTAGCAGGCCAGACTCATACCGCAGTCGGAGCTTAGTTCTCGGGGAACCGGTATCATGTCGACCGGGATCTCGGCTTTTAGCAGCAGTTCTTCCGCGAGCATGACATTGTGAATCGAATGGAAAATCAGATAGAGTTCCGGTGCCTGCGGATCAGTCATTATGACCTCCGGCAATTATCGAGATTGCTCTTGTAACCTCAGCCATCTCTTCGACACTGTTGAAATAGCCCGGCGAGAGGCGCACCGTCCCTTGCGGGAAGGTGCTGATACTTTGGTGAGCGCGGGGAGCGCAGTGGAGGCCGATCCGAGTCATGATCGAAAATTCACGATCGAGTCGGGAGCCGATTTCGGAGCATTCAAGACCGGCAAGCGTGAAGGATATGACCGGCAGTTTTCCATCGTCAGGTCGAGGCTCATAAAGAGTCAGGCCGGGGATATCGCGCAGGTTGTGACGCAGGGTTTCAGCCAGCACTCTTTCATGTTCAATAATATTTTCGAGCCCGGTCTCCTCGATAAAGTCAAGACCCGCCTTAAGGCCTGCCAGCCCCACAGTGTTGGGCGTCCCACTCTCGTATCTATCCGGTAAAAACTCCGGCTGAAATTCAGTTTCAGACCGGCTGCCGGTGCCGCCATAGATCAAGGGCTGGGGCTCTATGCCCGCTTTAATATAGAGCCCGCCGGTACCCGGAGGGCCGAAGAGGCTTTTATGACCGGTAAAACAGAAAATGTCTGGATCAAGTGTGCTGAGATCGATGATATGGGCTCCGGCACTTTGTGCCCCATCGATAACCGAGATAATATTGTACTCTTTTAAGAGTGGCAACATTGCCGCAAGCGGAGCCCGGCTACCGATGACGTTTGAGCCATGATTGATGACTGCCAGACGATATTTTTTCTGTTCACACCTCTGGCCCATCAGTTTTAGATCGTAATGACTGGTGGCGGTACCGGGCAGGATGTCAATTGTAATTTGGCGCAGCTCTTCGAGGCGGCGCAATGGACGCATCACGGAATTATGTTCAAGGCCGCTGACCAGAACCCGGTCACCCTGCCGCAGCAGGCCAAAAAGGGCAAGATTGAGAGCCGCAGTGGCATTTTCGCTAAAAATAATCCGGCCCGCGGGTCGTTCAATTTAAAGAGCCGGGTCAGAGCTTTGCGGGCCTGAAAAAGAATTCGACCGGCCGCCGCCGCCAATTGATGTCCGGAACGTCCCGGGCTCGCCCCGATATTATCAAGGTAGTCGAGCATCGCCGCCGATACGGTTTTGGGCTTGGGAAATGAAGTTGCGGCGTTATCAAGATAAATCACGTCCTGACCACCTTGTCCGAGCCCGTCATCAGGGACGCAATTTCAAACATATTGGAAATTTGTCCGACTCCCAGTTTGTCTTTTAGATTATAGAAGTCCAAACAGGTGCCGCAGACCAGAATAGTACAGCCGGAAGTTTCAAGGGCCTTGATAGTTTCAATTTCGGGGGAGTCGGTAGTGGTCAGGAAAACCCCATCGTTAAGAAAAATGATGCTTTTCGGCAGACTCTCCAGTTCCGGTAAAGTTTTCAGGAAAGCCTTCATCAGAATGCGTCCTAACTTCTCGTCACCACTCCCCATATTAGAACTGTCGATGTAGACTATATAGCGGTTTAGGGTTTCGGGGCCAGGGGACTTAGGAGACTCCGAAGTCGGCAACTCACAGTTGAACCCCCGGGTGATGGTTAAGATAAATGTTTTTTCGTCACGATAATTGTCGTCATAGTTGTCATGATCGTTGTAATCATACTCCTCTTCTTCCTGAGAAACCATGAAATTCTGGCTTTCAGCGAAGCGGGCAACATTGGCACAAGCCGCTTGATTGTCGAGTTTGACCGTAAGTATTACCTCTTGAGCTTCCTTATCGAGATTCAAAAAAGCCTTTCGAGTCTCCACCACCGGCCCCGGACAAGCTTTGCCCCGAAGATCAAGCTCGATAATTGTAATATTACTCATCCTGTTACTTTCTCCTTTGCCCGACATTGTCCAAGAGCATCAGCCCTTAACTTCACAAACCAAACCCAGCTCATTTTATATGGTTTTTAGGCTTTTTTTACAAATAGTTTTTTCCGATGCTCAAGGCGCTTTGCATAGCTTCAGGATATCGGGACGCTCTCTTTTTTTTTAAAAAATTTAATTTTTGAGTGAGCTCTATATAAGAGCCCGGTTGTATTTGCTGGGCTCTTTTGCGTGATAGGGTTCATCTATAAGTGGGGAATGCCAAAATAATCATTCACCGATAATTTTCACCAATACCCGCTTTTTCCGTCTGCCGTCGAATTCGCCGTAGAAGATCTGCTCGCATCTTCCAGAAATCACGCCAACGTTTAAGGTCAAGTGTTTTCATTTCACCATTTTAGATCGCGAGCCGCAAGTCGTTTCGGTGGGCATTCAATTCCGACGATGCGGCCATCAGCTAATTTGATAGCACGATCGGCCATTGTGCCGCGATCACTACATTGTGAGTGATCAAAACCGTGGTCGTACCAAGCTCCTGATTGATCCGTTCAAGGATCGCCAGAACAACGCTGCCGGTCTTGGAATCAAGGGATCCGGTCGGCTCATCACAAAGCAAAACGGCAGGGTTTTTGGCGATTGCCCGAGCGATTGCCACCCGCTGTTGTTCACCGCCGGAGAGCTGCGCGGGGAAATGGTCAAACCGATCCTTAAGACCAACCAGAACCAGGGCCTCTTCCGGGGGCATCGGTTGTTTGGCAACCTCGGTAACCGCAGCCACATTCTCGCGGGCCGTCAAGCTCGGAATCAGATTGTAAAACTGGAAGACAAAACCAACATGGTAGCGGCGAAAATCGGTCAACTCCCGATCCGTAGCCACGGTAAGATCGCGCCCCTTATAGGAGAAACTACCTACGCTGGGATGATCAAGACCACCGAGAATATTGAGCAAGGTCGATTTACCACTGCCGGAAGGCCCCAACAACACAACCAATTCACCAGCCGACAACGTCAGATCGACACCAGAGAGAGCCGTAACCCGAATCTCGCCCATATCGTAGACCTTGCTCAGACCCTTAACTGCAAAAACCACTTCCGCCGCTTCAACCATTATCCCTATATCTCTTAAAGATCATCCAGAACTCGATCCTCTTGTTACTTTAGTGACAATTTACCTTAGTGACAATTTAGCTTACACCTACCACGAAACCAGCCACCAGGCAATCATTTTACAACCTCAATAATTCATCTATAGAGTTGAAAAGTTGGGGCTGCCTCAGTCATTATAATAAGGCAAATATACCTGTTTTGACGGTTACTCATTTGACGCATTCTATCAGATTATATCACAAAAAAAGTATTGACTCAAAAAATTGTATATCCTATAAAGAGATGGATGGGGCGTGTTTGTTTGACAATATAATTATGAGGAGGCTCACCATGGGAACAAGATGGAATAGCAAATATTTTTTGAACTTGCTTGAGTTGAAAGTTTCACTAGTTTTCATGATGACTTTAGTCTTACTGACGACCCTTCCCTCTACAGCTAGGACCGCCACCACATTTGGTCCAGAGCAGATCATCTCTTTGGCAGTTGATGGAGCACAATCAGTTTTTTCGGCAGATATTGATGGCGATGGTGACGACGATGCGGTTTCGGCGGCGTTACAAGGTAATGAAATTGCCTGGCATGAGAATGTTAACGGTGATGGCTCCT
>JAGGWR010000027.1 GCA_021163445.1 Candidatus Tharpella aukensis | reverse complement strand
CGTCGGCTGCTTTAGTATAAATACCGCCACCGATACGAGCAAACAGTGCAATCGAACTTGCACCCATGGCAAAACCACTGATGTAAGTTGAGGTTTCGGGAGAACCACCATAAAGGTAGAAAAGAATACCAACCCCGATCAAACCTAAGGCTGCAACCGACATACCCATGACGGCACCACCGCTGAAGGCAACGCTCAAAGCTTTGGCCTGACCTGACTCATTAGCAGCCGCCGATGTCCGAACGTTAGCCCGGGTTGCAGCAACCATACCGAAATAACCGGCAAACACCGAACAGGCCGCCCCGCCTAAGAAAGCGTAAGCAGTCTGCTCACCAAGCAATCCATAAAGGAGAGCAAAAACGATAATAACAAAAACTGCCAGAATCTTGTATTCACGTTTCAAAAAGGCCATCGCCCCAGAGTGAATTGCTTCCGAGATTTCCTTCATTTTGTCGTTGCCAGCCGACTGCTTAACGACATAAGAGTAGAGAACACCAGCAAAGAGAAGGCCAATGACCCCCAAGATAGGTGCATACATAGTATAACTTTCCATACGTTCCCTCCTTGATTTGTGATACGGTTTTGGTTAAATAAAACGTTTAACTTCTATCATAAAAAAATTACTCTATAAAAAAACTATGCTGATGAACCCGTAAAAAAAATCACGGGATGGCTAAGTTAAAATTGCGATAGACAAGGTGTTGTGATTTTTCAGGCGCGAGACCATACAAGTAGTATGTCGAGTGTCTGGAAAACCACAACAACGCAGGATATCGGAACTTTTTACGACGCCATCATGTCGGCTCAACAACCCGCCGGTTAATCTGATTCATCGCTACGGTAACCCCGGAGGTCAGTATCAGGAACAATCCGTCCACCGATTTTTCAATAACTTCTGAGACCATTTTTTCTTCACCATCCTGAAATGGTGAGAGAACATAATCAATGGTATCAGCGCTCCGCGAGGCTCCACTAATACCAAGACGCAGACGTAAAAAATCGGTTCGGCCAAGTTCTTCGATCAGGGATTTAATCCCGTTATGACCACCGCTGCCACCACCACTCTTCAATTTAATCCGACCTAAAGGAAGATCGAGATCATCATGCACGATAATAACTTTTGCCGATTCCATTACCGGAAAGTCAACCAATAGAGCCCGAGCCGTCTTCCCGCTGAGGTTCATAAAGGTCTGGGGTTTAACCAAGCTGACCGAGATTCCCGCCAGTTTCCCCTTGTCAATCTCAGCATGGTAGTCATTTTCGTATTTAAAAGAGCTTGAAGGAACTATCTTTTTCTGCAGACAATCCAGACACATAAAGCCGATGTTATGACGTGTATCTGCATATTCCGGCCCCGGATTACCGAGGCCGATAATTAAAAACTGATCATCCATCAACGACGACTTCAAAAAAACTACTCAGCTGCAGTTTCACCTTCACCTTCGCCTTCCAATTCACCTTCCAATTCATCCTCTTCGTCGACAGCAACTTCCTCTTCACCAGCAATGGTCTGAACCGTCACGATAGTGAAATTGGCGGTCGCAATAAACTCAACCCCTTCAACTTCCAGATCATTGACATGGATTGCGTCACCAATAGCCAAAGCTGAGACATCGACAACAATATTCTCCGGAATCTGTCGCGGCAGACATTTTATCTCCAAAGAGCGCCGAACCGGCTGGAGCAATCCACCCTCAAGCACCCCGACAGCTTTTCCTTCGAAGACCAAGGGCACTTCAACCAGAATCGGCTCACCATAACGAACTCCGTAAAAATCAACATGGATAAGCTTGCCGGATACCGGATCCCGCTGCATATCTTTTACGATTGAGAGCATCTCATCATTTTGGCCGGCACCATCGACATCTAGTGCCACCAGAGAGGTACCACCACCCTCAAGCAAAAGTTTATCCATTGCCGAACGATCAACCGCATACATTGACACCGGACACTGTTTACCATAACGTACCGCCGGAATTTTGCCCCCATTACGCAGCTTACGAGCATATCCCTTACCATTCTCAGTTCTTGTTTCAACTGCTAATTCCGCAATTGCCATAACCCTTGCATCCTCCTTAAAACAACAGAAAAAAATCGGCTTACCGATTTCTCAAATAAAAATTAATGTATCTATATTAAACTGGTGAACTCCTAAAGAGTCACGAGATGACTAAGTAAAAATCAACCAAACAATGCACTGACGGAATCTCCGAAATAGATCCGCTTTATCGCATCAGCGAGCAGCGATGAAACGGAAAGAACCTCAATTTTAGCACAGGCTTTAGTTCGATCATTGGGGGAAATTGTATCAGTAATAATAACTTTCTCTAATTTAGACTTTTCGATCCGCTCAATTGCGGGACCGGAAAGAACCCCATGCGTAGCCAGTCCATAAACTGCTGAGGCACCTTTCTCAACCAAAGCGTTGGCGGCTTGAGTCAAGGTTCCGGCGGTATCGATCATATCATCAAGCAAAATCGCTGTCTTACCCTCGATCTCACCGATAACATTCATTACCTGCATAACATTGGGACCACTTCTGCGCTTGTCGATAATAGCCAGAGAAAGCTTAAGCTTTTTAGCAAAAGCGCGAGCCCGCTCAACTCCGCCAGCATCGGGAGATACAACAACCAAATCACCCTTAATATGGTTTTTCACATAAGCGAGTAAAACCGGTGAAGCGTAGAGGTGGTCGACCGGAATATCGAAAAAACCCTGTATCTGACCAGCGTGCAGATCGATCGTCAAGACCCTCTGGGCGCCAGCTACGGTCAGCAAATCAGCAACCAGTTTAGCTGTGATCGGGGCTCGTGGGGCAACCTTGCGATCCTGGCGAGCATAACCATAATAAGGGATAACTGCCGTAATCTCGGCCGCCGAAGCTCTTTTCAAAGCATCAATAATAATCAAGAGCTCCATCAGACTGGCATTCACCGGATCTGAAGTAGACTGCACCACAAAAACATGCATACCCCGCATACTCTCGTGCAACTCAACCATTATCTCGCCGTCACTGAACCTTTTCACAACCCCTTTACTCAAGGGCTCACAAAGATCTTTGCACAGGGCATTGGTAAGCAACGGATTGGAGTTTCCGCCAAAAATTTTCAGTCGTTCCATACGCTGCAATGCCCGATTATTGTATATTGTCTATTTGAGAAACAATGATAAAAAAAAGAGACAACAAGTTTGGCAGGGGCGGCAGGATTCGAACCTACGCATGCAGGCATCAAAAGCCTGTGTCTTACCGCTTGACGACGCCCCTGCATTTTCCGCCTCAATAAAAGACCCGCACCTAATATAGAAAAAGGCAACACAAGTCAAGCACGATATCCGGTTATAGTTGTTTTATTTTCATCATTAGTAAGCATCAATATTTCGCGCCAGATAAAAAAGGCAGCCACTCTCCTGCCATTGGCGCCGGGCGACAACTTCCGCTAAAGAGGCTGTTTCCAAATCGGGATAGATAGCATAAACCACGGAGCCGCTGCCGCTCATTAAGGCCCCGAGCACCCCGTCGCTCTCCATCAGCCCTTGCTTGATTTCCGCAAGCAAGGAATAACGAGCCATAATTGGGGCCTCAAAATCATTCTCTAATGTATAATGGGTTGATTGTGATGTTGCCTTAAATTGCTCTACATCATAATTGACTGAAGCCTCTTCGTCGACAGAAGCATTAAGAGAAGCGTAGGCGGCCGCTGTATTAATAGCGAAAGGTGGTTTTACAATTAGATAATAGCGTGGACGGGCTCCGCCCAAAGTGGTTATACGATCTCCAATCCCTTCAACCAGTGAGAGTTCGGGATTAATAAAAAAGGGGACATCGGCACCGATCGCGGTCGCGGCCTGCACCAGCTCAGACGGATTGAGTTTAAGCTCAAAAAACTTGTCGAGTAACTTTATGACACCGGCAGCATTACTGCTGCCGCCGCCCATACCGGCTCCGGCAGGAATTCTCTTATCAAGAAAAAAGTCCCAGGATCCATTTTTTTCCAAGCCCTGTTCCCGGGCTATCCCGGTCATCAAACGGGCCGCCTTGACGATCAGGTTGTCATCAGCATCAAGACCCATCAGCTGTGGGCACTGCACGGAAAAACGGTTTTCTGGAGCCGACCGAAACTCACAATAGAGAGAATCGGCCAGTGAGACCGGCTCCATCACGGTATATAAATCGTGGTAACCATCGACTCGCTTGCGGACTATTTTAAGACCCAGATTAACTTTGGCTGGCGTCATGAAAAAAGCGGTAAAGGTTGGCAGGGTCATATTTTTACTCTATGGAAATACTTTTTTTCCCGATTTCAACATTTTTTTTGGTCAACAAAATTGTTAACACTCCATTTTTCAGGGCGGCCTTCACCTGCTCTGTATCAACCGGATCAGGCAGTAAAATTACTCTCTCAAAACGTCCGTAAACTCTTTCCAGACAAAGAACTTCAGCTCTGCCGGAACTGTCGAAACTCTCTTCACGCCGCCCTTTAACCACGACTCTGTCAGAATAGACTGATAATTCAATCTGACTTTTCTCAATCCCCGGAACTTCGACCATGACCCGATATTGGTCACCAAAATCAAAAAGATCTACCGCCGGAGACCAATGCGAACCCGGCTGCAGACCAAAAGGGGCTGCCTCCGGCTCAGAGGCGGCAAAAAACCGATCCATCTTGTTTTTCATAGAGAAAAGCATATCAAAGGTTTCATCCTTTTTTTTACTCATCGGTTACCTCCTTAAAAAAACAAGAATACAGAATCAATTAAGCACGGCAAAAAGGGCATTACCCTCCAAGCTGCCAGGTTTTAGCACCTGCAAAAACCCGCTGCCGGGAATTTTATCTTTTGATGAAGGCTGCGAACGAAGTAAAGCCTCACCCAAAACTACAACTGCATCGCCGTTTAAAACCGCACCGATCAACAAATCACCCCGACCACTAACAACCTTCCCTAAAAAAGGGCCCCCGTTTTCATGCAGTCTGAATTCAATTTCACCATTGGCCAAACTCTGCCAAAAGACCAGGTTTTCAGGTTCTAACTCGGTTTCAGTTACCTCACGCATCAACCGGGAGCGATCTTCAGCAAAATAGTGACCACTACGCCCGCCCTTTTTTTCAAGCAGCGAGACCTCACTTAAACTCATCGACTTATCAACGGCTTTACACATATCATAGACCGTCAAACCGGCAATAGTTACGGCCGTTAAAGCCTCCATCTCAATGCCGGTTTGTCCGGCAAGGGAAGCCTCAGCGACAATTATTATAGCAGATTGGGAAAAGAGAGGAATAAGTTCAACTCCGGCCCAAGAGAGGGGCAGAGGATGGCAGAGAGGAATAAGTTCCCCTGTCCGCTTGGCGGCCATAATTCCGGCCAGCCGGGCCGCACCAAAGACATCTCCTTTGGCAAAACCTTGAGCTGTTATCAGAGCAAGGGTTTCGGGAGCCATCAACAAACGCCCCCAAGCCCGTGCATAACGCCGGGTCACAGGTTTGTCGCCGACATCGACCATCGCCGCCTGCCCCCGAGTATCAAGGTGACTTAAAAGTGACATTTAACCACCGATTGTCGACATCATGCGAGCACATTTGCGCTCGATATTACAAGCCATTTCATGTTCGGCTGATTTACTCGCCACCGCCCGCCGAACCAGTTCACCAATCTCCGCAAAATCGCCTCCAGAGCGCAAAACCTTTTTCAGGTCGTACTCGTTATCGGAGAGCAAACAAGGACGTAAGAGACCATCAGCCGTAACTCGAATCCGGTTACAGGTGGCACAAAAATGGTTGCTCATCGCCGTAATCACACCAATTCGACCGGGAGCCCCGGGCAGACGATAAAGTCGAGCCGGGCCGCCCGATTCAGCAAGCACCGGTTCCAGCTCCCCGAAATTCTCAGAGATTTGCTCAAGCATTTGAGCCCCGGTAACCACTTTGTCACCACTCCAGGTTGAAGAGGCACCAATCGGCATATACTCAATAAAACGAACATGAATGGGAGATTTCAGAGTCAAGGCCGCAAAGTCGAGCAGTTCATCGTCGTTGACCCCACGCATAACCACAATATTGATCTTAACCGGATCAAAGCCAACCGCCAGCGCCGCCTCAATCCCAGCCCGGACTTGGTCAAAATAGTCCCGCCCGGTAATCTCTTTAAATCTTTTTCGATCAAGGGTGTCGAGACTGATATTAATGCGCCGCAAACCGGCAGTTCGAAGTGAGTCGGCAAGCTTTTCCAGCAACACACCATTGGTTGTCAGACTAATATCATTGACTCCATCAATACCATTAAGAGAGCTGATAAGTGAGTCGATATGGCGCCGCACCAAAGGCTCTCCCCCAGTCAATCTGACCTTGTCAACGCCTAAGGTCACGAGCACCCGAACCAACCGAACAATCTCTTCATAACTCAGAATCTGATCATGATGATTGTCGGAAAAAGTGGGTTCCGAACAATAAACGCAACGCAGATTACACCGGTCAGTCACCGAAATTCGGACATAACTTACCTTGCGATTATGACCATCCTGTAAAGCTAACTTAAACATCAAAGACCTTTATTCATCCGGCATAACCGGAACCAGACTAATTTGCAAATTATTGTTACAAATATATTTGTCAATAAGGCACAAAGGCAGCAGGCACAGAGGCACAAAGTTTTTTTGTTTTTTACTTTGTGCCTTCAGCCTTTGTGCCTTTGTGCCTGAAAAATCAACCCACAAACGGATTATGACGAATCATGGTCTCTTCACGACCCGGACCGACGGAAACCAGCATCGCCTTGATGCCAAGTTTATCTTCAATATAGCTAACATATTTTTTCGCATTTTCCGGGAGCAGATCATAATCAAGAATTTCCGAGATATCCTCATCCCAGCCCTCGAACTCGACCAGAACCGGCTCACAAGCTGCCAGATCTTCAATCGATGAAGGGAAATAGTCGATCACTTCGCCGTGCAAGCGATAAGCTTCACAGACCTTAATCGTTTCAAGTCCAGACAAAACATCAAGTTTGGTCAAAGCAAAATTGGTCAGTCCATTAAGAAGCACGGTATAGCGCAAGGCGACCAGATCAAGCCAGCCGCAACGCCGCAAACGGCCGGTAGTCGTGCCGACCTCACCGCCTTTAACGCTTAAATGTTCACCAATATGATCGTCCAGCTCACCCGGAAAAGGACCACTGCCGACCCTGGTAGTATAGGCTTTAACCACGCCGACAACCTCATCTATTGAGGTCACCCCCACCCCGGATGAAGCACAAGCATTGGCCGCCAGGGTTGAAGATGAGGTAACAAAAGGATAGGTACCGTGATCGATATCAAGCAACGTACCCTGGGCTCCTTCAAAGAGAATCGATTTCCCCTTTTCAAGATAGCCTAACATCTCATAGGGAACTTTCTTAATCGCCGGGCTCACGATTGCGGCAGCCGCTTTAAGTTCATCAAGAATCAGATCCAAAGAGACCGGCTCTTCACCGTAAATTTTCTCGAGCATGAGATTATGTTGTTCAAGCAAAACTTCGAGCCGCTTGCGCAACACCTCTTCTGGAGCCAGAAGATCACCGAGCCTTAAGCCCCAGCGTGCCATCTTGCTTTCGTAAGCCGGGCCGATACCACGTCCGGTCGTCCCGATTTTGGCTTCTCCCCGCTGCCGCTCCCGAGCCTGATCAAGACGACGATGGCTTTCGAGAATCAGGTGGGCCTCATCACTCAAAACCAACTGGGAAAGAATCTCCCGGCCGCATTGAGTCTTCAACATCTCGATCTCTTCAAGCAGGATTTTCAAATCAATGACCACACCACTGCCAATCACACAGGTTTTACCGGGCCGCATAATCCCGGAGGGAATCAGATGCAGAGCATAACGCCGCCCTTCGATCACCAACGTATGTCCGGCATTATTGCCGCCCTGAAAACGAACCACAACCTCAGCCCATTCAGTCAGGAGATCAACAATTTTACCTTTGCCCTCATCCCCCCACTGGGTTCCGATAAGCACTACATTTGCCATAATAATTCCTTAATTTATAACTATTCAGACAGCCACCATAAAGCTATAACAAATGGTGGCGAACATTGCTTCGCCCACTTCGAGGGGGACAGAGCTCAGAGCGGCAACCGGCTTGCAGCCAGCGCCTGGAGGTCTGTCCCCACACCGAGATAGTTTTAAAACAGCGTCTGAAAGTTACCTTGGATTAAAGGTAAATTTCTCTAACGGAGACTATATTTGGTAGATTCGCAAGTCCACTGACTACTGCCGCCTCAATCGAGCCGTCGATCTGCACCATCGAGAGAGACATTTCGCCGACCCCTTCACGACCAAACTGCATCCGCCCTATATTAATTTTATTTTCACCCAGATATGAGCCGATCGAACCGATCACGCCGGGTTTATCATGAGCATAGACAACCAAAAGATGACCATCTGGAATCGCTTCAATTTCAAACTGGTCGACTTTAACAATTCGAGGCTCGGTTTTACCGAAAAGCGCCCCGGAAATCAGATGTTGATCACTGCCGTTTTTACCAATCAATGAAATCATACTGGAAAAGTTGCCGGCCTCTTCACTTTTAGCTTCAACCACGGAGATACCGCGTTCCTTGGCAATTGATGGAGCATTGACAAAATTCACCAGATCGCCAACCATCGGAGTCAACAACCCTTTAAGCAGAGCCGTAGTCAGGGGTGCCGTATCATGATCGGTCACCTTGCCCTTGTACTCGATACGAACCTCGCTCAAACCACAATTATTTCCACTACAGAGCTGGGTATAGAAACGACCCATCTTTTCCGCCAAAGCGAGATATGGACCGGTCACCTTCAGAACTTCAGCACTGACCCCAGGTACATTAAGCGCGTTAACAATGGTACCGTCGCTAAGATAGTCGGCAATCTGTTCAGCAATGGCCACCGCGACATTAACTTGGGCCTCATCGGTCGAAGCCCCTAAATGAGGCGTGCAGATAAAATTATCAAGGGTGAAAAGCGGATGATCGGAAGCCGGCGGCTCCTCCTCGAAAACATCAAAAGCCGCCCCGCTCACCTGACCATCGCGCAAGGCTTCATAGAGATCGTCCTCTTTAATGATACCACCCCGGGCACAATTGATAATCCGCACGCTCTCTTTCATCAGAGCAAAGCTCTCACGGTTGATCATGTGCCGGGTATCTTTGGTCATCGGGGTGTGTACAGAAATATAGTCGGCCCGCCGAAAAAGGTCTTCCAATGCGACCCGTTCGATATCCATATTGGCGGCTTTCTCTTCCGATATGAAGGGATCGAAAGCGATAACTTTCATCTTTAAACCTTGGGCCCGATCCGCGACTATGGCTCCGATATTACCAAGTCCGACGACGCCCAACACTTTATTAAAAAGCTCTTTGCCCATAAAACGGCTCTTCTCCCACTTGCCGCTCTTCATCGACGCCGTCGCCTGCGGGATATTCCGGCTTAAGGCCAGCATCATTGACACGGTATGCTCGGCTGTGGTGATGGTATTGCCTTTCGGGGTATTCATCACCACGACACCACGCGTTGTCGCCGCCGGGATGTCAACATTATCAACCCCAATTCCGGCCCGACCGACAACCTTCAGCCGGTCGGCGGCGGCAATCACCTCAGCCGTCACCTTGGTCGCACTGCGAATCGCCAGACCATCATACTCACCAATTACCGCAAGCAGTTCTTCGGGCGACATGCCGACCTTGACATCAACCTCGACATCATCATAACCGGCAAATACCTCAACCCCTTTCGGAGACATCTTATCACTAACTAAAACTTTAAATTTACTCAATTTTTAACCTCTGTATGAATAATATAATAGCACAAGCGCCAAAACGAATAAGGCAAACACCACCCCTATAGTTAAAGTAGCGGACAGCTGTCAAGCCTAAAATCAATAAGAAAAACCGAAAAAGTCATGAGCCAGGGCCGCCGGCGCCCGGCTGCCGTCAGAGAGTTGCGGCGGCGGCAGGACAAACTTATTAAAATCGGCGACAGTGGCAGGGATCACAGAACTTAAGGATAGCTGTGAAAAACCATGCACTTCGAGAATGATATAATCATTAAAAACTGGAAAACCACGCTCCTTAAAACCACTCAAAGCCACCTGATCGCCATTCTCGCCCTTCAGCACAACCAACACCTTCACCGATTCCGGTGCGGTTTTGGAAAAAGACCATAATTGAGGATTTTTTTTCATCTCTACAATCATTAAATCACGGCTCTCAAGCATCACTTTCAGATAACCCTGATAGGGCAGTAGATCGATAGTGCCAACCTCAAGATCTTCTCCTTTCTCCTGATCGTAAAGAGCCCGACTGAAAGGAACCTGTAAAACCAAAAGCCAAGATGCGGCCGCATTCTCAACCCCGGAAGCTGATTCCGAGTCCCCATCTGAATCAAGCCTGGAGACAACAAAAGCAAAACGCCGGACTTCAACGGCCGCCAGTTGCGAACGTAAACGATTAATCAGCGAGCTAAAAAAAAACTCCTGTTCCGATTCTAAACCGCTGTTGAAAAACTCTATCTCCGGTTCGACCTTTGGTGGTTTGATAATTCGCACTAACGATTTAAAAAGCCAACCCCGACGACCTTTAACGGTAGCAATAAAAAGCCACGGACCACACTCTTTGAGCACTCTCACCTTACTCTTTCGCGGCAACGAAAAAAGACGACGACTGTACTTATCGGGAGCAGTGCGAATATTAGCCTTCGCAACCCGTACCACGGCCAGCAGATCTCCTCTCGAAGCGGCCCAACTACCCCCGGCTGTAATCACGAGCAATAATGCCCCAACTCCAAACAACAACAATATAAACTTATTTTGTTTCAATTTTTTATATACAACCTCTCCCCGCCATGATGATGATCTCGATAATTTCCAGAAGTTTTCCTACAAATCCATCAGTTCCTGACAAGCCCGGGCGATCTCCGGAAATTCATCGGTAAAAATTGTGCGCGGATCAAAAACCAGCCAGTCATCAATAATCCTGACCACCACCGGGAGGGATCGGCTGCGCAGATATTTTTCCAGTGCAGCTGAACTTTTATCAGTAATTCGCAGGAAAAGACAATAGGTCGGGAGCTCAACCATGGGCATAGTACCGCCCCCGGCCCGCGAAGTTTCCGGTTCAATTTTAAGCTGTAATCCGGCATCGGCCCCGCAATGGCGAACGATGCTTCGGCGTAGGTTTTGGGCTCGTTTTTTTAACTCAGCCTCGGTCAGAGTTAACATTTTCAGGGTCGGAATTTTATCGACTACGGTTAGCGGATCAAGAAAACATTTAAGCACCACCTCAAGCCCGGCCAGCGTCATCTTGTCGATTCGTAAAGCCCGGTTAAGGGGATGTTTCTTTAATTTCTCAACCAGATCCTTACGCCCGACCACAATTCCCGCCTGGGGGCCGCCTAAAAGTTTGTCACCGCTGAATGTAACCAGATCAACCCCGCTCGCCATAACTTCGCGCACCGTCGGTTCATCGGGCAGACCATAGGCTTTAAGGTCAAGCAAGTTACCACTGCCGAGATCTTCAATCACCGGGATTTTATGCTTGCGCCCCAGAGCCACCAGCTCCCGCACCTCGGGTTGTCCGGTAAACCCGAGCAAGCGATAATTGCTGGTATGAACTTTCAACAAGAGTGCGGTTTCTTCATTTATTGCCGCCTCATAGTCTTTAAGATGAGTCCGGTTGGTCGCCCCGACTTCACGCAAAATCGCCCCGCCCTGAACAACAATTTCCGGAATTCTGAAGGCACCGCCGATCTCGACTAACTCGCCTCGGGAAACCACAACCTCGCGGCCGTCAGCCAGGGCCGAAAGTGCCAGCAATACGGCTCCGGCATTATTATTGACGACCATCGCCGCCTCGGCTCCGCTCAAACGACAAAGCAGATCTTCAACATTAGCATAGCGAATACTGCGGGAACCGGTTTCAAGATCATACTCCAGATTAGAGTAACGCCCGGCGACAGCCGCAATTTGACCGGCGGCAGCGGCTGAGAGCGGCGAACGCCCCAAGTTGGTATGAATAACCACGCCCGTCGCATTGATCACCACTTTGAGACTGGGGGCTAAAAACTCTTCCAGGGCGCTTTCAATTGCGGGCCAGAAAGTCTCAGGTAAAAAAAGCTCTTTAACCTGTAAGTTTTCTCTGACCACCCGATCTTTAATTATTTTAAGCCGTGAACGAAGCAAATCCCCGACCAAAGTACGAGGGAAACGGGGCAGCAACCCCCGCCGGGAAGCTTCATGCAGGAGTTCATCAACTGCCGGCATTTCGGCCAGCCTGAGTTGCAGGTCTGATTTAGGTTTCGGCTTATGCGATTCAAGTTTTTGCAATTCAGGTTTTTTGGGCATCTTCTCTACTCCTTATCGCCTTTATTGCCTTTAACCTGATCACGGCAGATATCACGAAAATTATTGACCCCGATGAAAAACTCACGCATCATGATAACCCAGTAATAGTAGCCCTTAGGGGTCAGGTAGAGCCGATTTCCATCCTCTTTAAGTGCTTTAAGCCCCTTAAAAAGAAGCAACTCTTTCCAGAGGGCATCGGTAAAAAAATTCCCGTAACTCCGCCGAATCTCCGCCATATCGATACTCGTGCCAAAAAGTTTAATCATAAAATCGTAGCGCATTCTCTCGAACAGAGAAAAATCTTTACAGAAGGCGACTGCCGGCTGGTCGTGCTCAAGTTTTTCGCAATAACCTTCAATCGAGAAGGTATTGGCCATAATTTTTCCATTCAGATAACTGAAAGAGCCGCTGCCAACCCCAAGATATTCATCAAAATCAACAATATACTCATCGATCATCGCCTTCTGCCGGGAAAAACACCAGGCCGAACCGGGGCGATAATCACCTTCAAGCTGTTTGAAGATCTCCTGATAATAAAGTTTCTCCTGCCCATAATCGACTTTACCCAGGGTTTTCTTGATAACCTTTTCGGTTGCCGTCGAAACCATCAAGGGATAAAAAGTCACCTGATCAGCCGGGATGCTCTTGATAATCTCAAGATCGCGCTGCAGGGATTCCATCGATTGTAATGGAAAATTGAAAATCATATCAATATTAAGCGTATCAAAACTCCCGGTGAAACGCCTAACATTGGCCTCGATCTCTGCCCCGCTGCCGTATTTATGGTAGCGTTCCATAGCTTTTAAGAGAGAGTCATCAAAGCTCTGCACTCCGACCGAAAGACGGTTGACACCGGCCTGTTGGAGAATCGTCACAATCTCATCGGTCAAGTGATTGGGATTGGTTTCAACCGAAACCTCGCGTACCGGGAAATTCTCACGAATCAGGTGCAAAGTCTCAGCCAACTCTTCAGGTAAAACTGTCGGGGTGCCGCCCCCGACGTAGACTCCGCTACAGTTAAAATCGCGCCCACTGTAAAGCTTAATCTCCCGGCGCAGAGCGGCAAAATAGCGCCGAGCCCGCTTTTCCTGGAATTTGTAACGGTTGAAGGAGCAATAAGGACATAGCTCTTCACAAAAAGGGATGTGAACATAAAGAAGATATTCACGTTCCCGGTTACCGCGCGGCAGTTTTTGCATCTTAAAGTCATCAAATGTCAGATAACGTTGATTCTGATAACGGAGATATTTTGTCATAAATTTTTCAACAATCATAATAATCAATCCTACCCTAATCCGGCTTGACCGGATGTAAACTGTTACCCCGCAAAGATACAAAAACGCAAAGTCTTTCAAACACTATTAAAGATATCTTATTGTTTTTCTTGGCGTCTTAGCATCTTTGCGGAAAAGAAAAATATTTTTTTCAACATTTTGCGTTGAATTTAATGAAAAACCGACAACCGGATATAACAATTCACCACGATCATGTCTACCAAAAACCATGATACCGTCGGCTGAAGAATTAATTTCCCTCGTGAAAATAATGATTTTCGTTTGACATGATCGAAAAAATTGTTTATGAAGGCCCAACGATATTGAAGACGAAAGAGCCCACCCCCTGAATCGCTAAAGGGGATACTTTTTCCCTTATATTTAAGGAGTTGATGATGCCGGTTATTACGATTTCTAAAGAGTTCGCTTCAGGAGGCCTGGAAATAGCCAAGCGCCTGGCCAAAAAAATTGACTATGACTATCTTGACAAGGAGATCGTCGAACAAGTAGCCAATCAGGCCAAAGTATCGCACCAGGAGGTCATGGAGTTCGAAGAAGAGGGCCATATAAATGTAAAGGCTTACCTGTCTCGCATCATTGATCTCGACATCTTCAAAAAGTCGCACAAGCAAGATGAAGTTGAAGAGACGGAAACAACCTATGATGAACGCGACAAGGTTCCCTACTCTTTTGACACTCAAGGATGGATTGACAGCGACATCTACCGAGAAATGATCTGCAAGGTTATTTCTGAATTAGGACAGCGCCCCAATGTCATGATTGTCGGTCGCGGCGGACAATGTATTTTACGAGACCAAACAGCAGTTATCAATATCAGGATCATCGCTTCCATGGCTGATCGCATCGCCCGTCTACAGATTGATGATTCCAATTTAAGCAGCACCCAGGCGCAAAAAATAATTGAAGATAAAGATAAAAAGAGCCGTGAATATATCAAGTTCTACTTCAAACAGGACTGGAACGACCAAAACCTTTACGATGTAATTATCAACACCAGCCGGATCAGTGATGATAAAGCTGTGGAGTGGCTAACCGCTCTCTGTTCGTAATTCGTACTTAAATAAGATAAACTCGCAAAAAAACGGGATGGCTAAGTAAAAATTTCGATAGACAAGGAGAAGTGATTTTTCAGGCGCGAGACTATACATGTAGTATGTCGAGTGTCTGAAAAATCACTACGACGCAGGATATAGGAACTTTTTACGACGCCATCTTTGACATATAATCCCGTCGATTTTCAGGCAACTGAAACTCGACCCCGCTTGGATCTTCTAACGCTTGAAGACTGAGACGGTCGGACTTGAACCATTAGGAGGTTATCCGAAAATAGAGCTTTTTTCTCAAATCGAGGCATTTTTTAAAAATAAGCGCAGGCATATAGTTAATATTCCGAGCATTATTTTTGAAAAATAACGATGAGTTGGGGAAAAAGAGCATTTTCGGACAAACTCCTTACTACAGCGGATCGGTATAACCGACCCTAACTGTTAAGCCCGCCTCTCTTTTATGAAGCGGGCTTTTTTTATTTTAAAGGACTATCTCATGGCCAAAGCTAAAACAGTAAGCACCACCAGTCTTACCGAAATGAAAAAAAATGGTGAAAAAATCACCATGGTCACGGGCTACGACTACCCCTTCGCCCGTCTCCTTGACCAAAGCCAGATCGACACTATTCTGGTTGGCGATTCAGTCGGAGTCGTGGTGGCTGGCTACAAGGACACCCTGCCGGTAACCGTTGACGAGATGATCTACCACGGCCGTGCGGTTGTCCGCGGCACGGAGCATGCCCTGGTGATCATTGATCTCCCCTTTATGAGCTATCAAATCAGTATCGAGGATGCCAAATTGCAGGCCGGACGGATCATGAAAGAGACCGGCGCAGGAGCGGTCAAGCTCGAAGGCGGAGTCAGTATGCAAGAGACGATCAAAGCTTTGGTCGACATCGGCATTCCGGTCTGCGGCCATATCGGCTTAACTCCACAAGCGGTTAACCAACTTGGCGGCTTTAAAGTCCAACGCGAAAAAGAACGCCTGCTCAAAGATGCTCAGGCCGTTGCCGAAGCCGGAGCATTTGCTGTGGTTATTGAGTGCGTTCCCACTGATATCGCCACCGAGATAAGTCAGTCCCTTGAGATACCAACTATCGGCATCGGTGCTGGCCCCGGTTGCGACGGCCAGGTTCTGGTACTCCACGATATGCTCACCCTCTTTGACCGTTTCCGCCCCTCTTTTGTCAAACAGTATGCGGATTTAGGCTTAGAAACCAGAAAAGCCCTCGAAAATTACAGCCGCGAAGTAAAAGAGGGCACATTTCCGGGGCCGGAACACTCATTTAATTAAATTAGTTAGTAACTATTCAGCACATTCTGATTTGGCACTACCTTGCTGTCGGTGAAGCAATGTTTTTGCTAACCGTTTTAAGTTAAAAGCGGTTAAGTTGTTATTTTGGCTTCGCCCGGCTTCGAGGGGTACACAGCTCAGACCGGCAAGCGGCTTGCAGCCGCCGCCTGGAGGTATGTCCCCACATCGAGATAACCTGAAAATGGCACCTAAATAATTTTATGCAGCAAATAAAACAGATTAAAGAAATTCAGACTTTTGCCCTTGAGAGTCGGCGTGCAGGAAAAACCATAGCCCTGGTTCCAACCATGGGTTTTCTTCACGACGGACACCTTAAGCTGATGCAAAAAGCGCGGGAAAAAGCCGACCTGGTGATCGTCTCAATCTTTGTTAATCCGATTCAGTTCGGCCCCAGCGAAGATCTTGATCGTTATCCGCGAGATCTTAAAGGAGATCTCGCCAAATGCGACGCTGTCGGGGTTGATGTAGTATTCACTCCAACGAACAAGGATCTCTATCCCGACCTGTTCCAGACCTCGGTCGATGTCAAAGAGATCAGCAAGGGGCTTTGCGGCGCCGGTCGACCGGGCCACTTTCAGGGAGTCACCACAGTCGTCAGCAAGCTTTTTAACCTGACCTTGCCGAATATAGCTTTCTTCGGAGAGAAGGATTTCCAGCAACTGGCCGTTATTCGGCGCATGGTCACCGATTTAAACTTCCCCATTGAAATTGTCGGAGTCCCGATTGTCCGGGAAAAAGATGGCTTGG
Organism: Candidatus Tharpella aukensis; assembly: GCA_021163445.1. GTDB lineage: Bacteria > Desulfobacterota > Anaeroferrophillalia > Anaeroferrophillales > Tharpellaceae > Tharpella > Tharpella aukensis. The sequence goes on along the minus strand of JAGGWR010000027.1, from coordinate 8,633 downwards.
CGATGAGCTCCCGTAACGCCAATTTGCCGGTCAGAGAACGAAAAGAAGCACCTTACATCTATCAGGCTCTCTCTTATGCCAAATCCCTGTATGAACAGGGAAACAGAGACAGTGAAGAGCTCCGCCGAACCGTGCTCGACAAACTTGAAGAAAAAATAAAAAGTCCCTTTCAAGTTGAATATATCAAGGTATACGATGCCTTGAACCTGACCGAAATCAACGGCCCGATCACCACCCCGGCGATACTGCTGATCGCAGTTCACCTGGGCGGCCCCCGTTTAATCGATAACCTGCAACTATAAATTATATAAAGCTACCCACAAACCTTAAGGACGACAACTATGCTACTCAACATGTTTAAAGGAAAACTCCACCGGGCGACGGTTACCGATGCCAACCTCTCTTACGAAGGCAGTATCACGATTGACAAAACCTTGCTTGAGGCCGCCGGGATTCTACCCTACGAACAGGTTCAGGTCTACAACCTGACCAACGGTGCCCGTTTCACCACCTACACTATTGAAGGCGAAAGTAATAAGGGTGGAATTTGTATCAATGGGGCGGCGGCGAGGATGGCCCGTAAAGGTGATATGGTAATTATTGCGGCCTACGCCACAATGAGTGAAGATGAGGCAAAAAACTTTACCCCCAAAGCCATTCTGGTTGACGCCGACAACCGCATTGTCAACCAATCTGTTAAATAGATTACACAAAAAAAGCCCCTTTACTGTAAAAAAAACAGTAAAGGGGCTTTTTAAATTATTTTTAGCAATCTTGCTTAGCGCATACCAAAACGTCTCTTCTTGGCCTGCCGCTTTAAAGCTTCAGCATGTTTCTTTTTTTTGCGCACACTCGGTTTCTCATAGTGCCGTCTTTTTTTCAGTTCCCGGAACAGGCCCGATTTATTGAGCTTGTTCTTGAGAATCTTAATCGCCTTTTCGACATCATTGTCGATTACCTTGATTTCCATCTAATTCCCTTCTTTCCCTGTAATATTAAATATTTATATCCCTTTTGCGGGGTTTTATAGACACTTATCCAATAATAGACGCAAGTCAAGCGTCATCAAAAAGCCTGGGTCGCAAGGCAGAACGGCCTTTATATTGCTTCGAACCATTTATGTCAATAAGTTTTTACCATGACAACGTTGCAAAATCTCTTCAGGAGGAAAATCAAGATAATTAAAAATCTTTTTTTCCACCGCCAGCGTCAATTTTTCAAGATCCACCAACCGGGTTAGAGAGGGAGAATTATGTCCATAACGTTGCCTCAAATCAGCTAATCTCTCCACAACCGAAACAATCTCGACATGGCGTACCCGTTTATCGGCATAATAGATAATCTCTTTAGCAACTATGGCCCCGGCAAGATCGGTCTTAAGCCTGACATGATTACGAACAATTTCAGCAATCTCCGGGTAACCTTCAAGATCAAGCCACTCACCACCAAGCTCGGCATGATCGCGACCGTTCTCAATCGAGGCCATCTTGGCAATATCATGCAACAGGCCAGCACTTAAAAGCAGCCCCCGATCAAACTCAATCCCTTGATCAATCAACCCTTCTCGCAAACAGAGACTGATAAGCGCCACCTGACGACTATGCTCAATAATATGTTCAGGTACCTCGTAACGCTCAAGCAGTGCAAAACAAGTACTATAATCAGGAATATTCATAAGCTCACTATACATCAGGAGACTGTCCGAGAATAGCAATTTTTTCTCAGATTGAGGCATTTTTTGAAAATAACGAAGAGCTGGGAAAAAAGGGCATTTTCGGACAGTCTCCTACCGTAAGACGGCCAATTTAAGTACCATACGTTCCAGGATTATTGTTTTGGGCAAGCGGGAAGTTTTAATGGCGAGATCGGTATCGCGCAGGATGGCAAAAGCGGTGGCATAGCTCGGAGGGTTCAATCTTTTGGCCTGATTGACAAGTTTTTTAGCGACAAAAGGTGGCACCTTCAGGGCTTTCGCTAACGCCGAAGAGGCGGCCCCACGATACTCCGACGAAGCGGCACGACTCAAAAGGCGATATTGTCGAGCCACCATCGCCACAACGACCAGAGCTTCGGTACGGGCTCTCAGCAGGCCGTCAAGGATGGTAAGAGCTCTCACCCCACGCCCTTCACAAAGGGCATCACTGAAAGCAAAGATATTCCCCCCTCCGCCATCAACCCCGAGAAGATCAACCACAGCCTGATCGATACGGCCGCCGGAGCCGACATAAAGCATCATCTTCTCAAACTCCTGTTCCAGCAGGGGAAGGTTGGCTTCATGAAGATGCACCAAAGATTCAACCACCCTTGAGTCAACAACAATATTCGCCGTCTGAGCTCGTTTGTGCAAGCGTTGGCACACTTCAGCGGGTCGTAATTTATCACTTTTTACAACAGTAAATTTTTTCTTTAGTCTGGAGACCAGAATAGAGCGCCCGTCCAATTTGAACGTACTCAAAAAAAGGTAGGTTATGATGCTGGATTGAGCCAGAGTCTCAATCCACGCGAGAAGCTTTTCATACTCAGCTTTCTGGTAACTGTTAAGATTATGAAGGTGGACTATTTTACGCTGAGCAAAAAGGGAGGGAACGGCGGCGGTAAGCAGAAAATCCTGAAGCGAAATTTGGACACAATCGTAGACTTCAAGCGTATGTCCGAGCTCAACCAGACGGGCCAGGCCGCGATTTAAAAATCCATGCGGATAACGTTCCTCACCATAGAGCAGACAACAACCAAAAGGGGCATTACTATCAGCCGCCGCAGACAAAGCCTTTTCCAGAGATTTCAGCATGGAGATCCATTGATGGCAAAGTAAAAAAGTTCAGTTACCAAAATAGCGCTCTTGTGCCCTTTAGGGTGCAAGAGCTGAGGAATGAGGCGTACATACAGTACGCAGCAGTGACGAAGGTTGAAGAGGAACGAAGTAGGTGAGCTTTTTTACAAAGCCATTAGAAATCGGTAAAGAGACCATCATGTATATTCTCAGCCAGCACCCGGCAAAGACGCTTTAATGCCGCCTGTTTACGCCGATCAATGGTGAGCGGTTCAAGATTTGCTTTATATTCATCAATCTCCCGCATCGCTGAGCGCCGCCAGAAAACCTGCTTGGTACGAGCTTCAGTGATTTCGACATCGAGTGTCATAACAACCCGATATTCATAAGTTTTATCATCCTGAGAATAAGAGATTGCGTGGCTCTCAACAGCGGTAATCACCCCGGAAACCAAAAGATCAGCATCTTTGGCCGCAACCACTTTTAAATTTTTGCTCCGGGCAAATTCTTCAACCAAGGCGTTAAAGAGATCATTCTCAATTCGGCTTTCATAGGTCTTATTGGCAAAGGAGAGAATCGCCACTTTGTGCAAATCATCACGCAACTCCTGATGACCGCGCAAGCGGTAACCACAACCGGAGATCAGGAAAACCGAGAACAACAGAATCACGATCAAAAAGGGAAAATATTTTTTCTGCCTTGAGGGCATTAATTTCTCCAATACGCGCAACCAGCATTAAGTTACGGCAAATGATGCGAACATCGCTTCGCCCACTTCTAAGAGGGGACACAGCTCAGATCGGCAACCGGCTTGCAGCCGGTTGCCTGGAGGTATGTCCCCGCACCGAGATAGTTTGAAGACAACACTACGCTGAATAGTTAAACAACAATATTAACTAACTTATTGGGCACGACAATAACTTTACGTAACCCTTTGTCACCGATATGCTTTTTGACTTTTTCACTGGCAAGAGCAAGTTTTTTGATCTCATCCTGGGCCATATCACGGGTTACGGTCAAACGTTCCCTAACTTTGCCGTTAATCTGGACAACCACCAAGACCGTATCTTCAATCAGTGAGGCGGCATCAACAACCGGCACCGGAACATAGCTTACGCCCTGATCATGGCCGAGCTCCTCCCAGAGTTCTTCACAGATATGGGGTACAATCGGAGCCAGCAACAGAACCACGGTTTCAACCGCTTCCCGGAGAAGAGCCGCCAAAACCTTATCCGCCTGAGCCGCTTCAAGATCATAATTTTTCAGTTCATTGACCAGTTCCATAACCGCACTGATCGCCGTATTAAAATGCATCCGTTTCTCAATATCGATGCGTACGCGATCAATCGTCTGGTGGGTTTTACGGCGCAAAGCGCTATAGGCTGACGGCACCTCGGCCATAGTTCCGGCAAAAGCTTCAACCTTGTTTAAGGCTGGCAACAGGGCATGAACAATACGCCAGAGACGATTGAGAAAACGGTAGCCCCCTTCAACCCCCTGATCATTCCACTCCAGGTCAAGTTCCGGCGGCGAAGCAAAGAGGCTGAATATACGAGCCGTATCGGCCCCATAGCGCTTAATCAGAGCATTGGGATCGACAACGTTGCCCTTAGATTTTGACATCTTGGCCCCGTCTTTAATAACCATCCCTTGAGTCAGAAGCCGGGTAAAGGGCTCGGAAAAATTGATATAGCCAAGATCACGTAAGACCCTGGTAAAAAAACGGGAATAAAGAAGATGTAAAATGGCGTGTTCAATACCGCCGATGTAGTGGTCAACCGGCAGCCAACGATCAACGGCAGCTTTTTCCAATGGGCCATCTTCATAATCAGCGCAGGCATAACGCATATAATACCAGGATGATTCGACAAACGTATCCATGGTATCGGTCTCGCGTCGAGCCGAAGCCCCGCAACGCGGACAAGCGACATTGACAAAACTCTCTACTTTCTCAAGCGGTGAACCGCCGCTGCCGCCGAGTTCAACATCCTCGGGCAGGCGTACCGGCAGATCTTTTTCGGGAACCGGAACAATTCCGCAAGCATCACAATAGATCACCGGAATCGGCGTCCCCCAATAGCGCTGCCGCGACACGCCCCAATCCCGCAGACGGTAGGTTACCGCTTTTTTGCCCAACCCTTTTTCACTTAAATGAGCTGCAATCAGGTCAAGCGCTTTGCGGTTTTCACAACCATCAAATTCACCTGAGTTAACCAGCAAGCCCTCACCCGTGTAAGCTTCACTCATCAAGGCCGAATCAAGCAGTTCGCCTTCGGGCTGAATGACCACCACAATCGGCAGATCATACATTTTGGCAAATTCAAAATCACGTTGATCATGCGCCGGAACCGCCATTACCGCCCCGGTTCCATAACCGGAAAGGACAAAATTTGCGAGATAGATCGGCATTTTGCGGCCGGTCAACGGATTAATACTATAACTCCCGGTAAAGACGCCCTCTTTCTCCAGTTTGGCCGCATCGCGGTCGCTGGGCGCCTCCTGAAGGCGCATTTTTTCGATAAAAGCGGCGACTGCGGTTTCCTGACCGGTGCCTTGAGCCAACTCTGTCGCCAGGGGATGATCGGGCGCCAAACTCATGAAAGTGGCACCAAAAAGGGTATCCTGGCGGGTCGTAAAGACGGAGATTTTACAATCTCGATCGGCTACGACAAAATCGATCTCGGCTCCAACACTCTTACCGATCCAGTTTTTCTGCATGGTAATAACGCGCTCGGGCCAGCCGCCCTGCAAATCATCACAACCGGCGAGTAACTCTTCGGCATAAGCGGTTATTTTGAAAAACCACTGGCTCAGATCTTTATCTTCGGTCTCTTGGCCGCAGCGCCAGCAACAGCCGTCTTCAACCTGTTCATTGGCGAGCACCGTCTGACACGCTTCACACCAATTGACTTTTGATTTTTTCTTGTAAACCAACCCTTTTTCCAACATCTGAGTAAAAAAGAGCTGTTCCCAACGATAGTAGGAGGGGTCACAGGTCGCTAACTCGCGATCCCAATCATAACTGAATCCCATACGCTGCAACTGAGTCCGCATCTCATCAATGTTACGGCTCGTCCAGGCCGCAGGATGAACATCGTGCGCAATCGCCGCATTTTCCGCCGGCATACCAAAAGCATCCCAGCCCATCGGATGAAGTACATCACGCCCCTGCATCCGTTTATAGCGAGCCACAACATCACCAATAGAATAGTTGCGAACATGACCCATATGGATCTTTCCCGAAGGATATGGGAACATCTCAAGCAGATAATACTTCTCGCCGCCTTTTCCGGTGGCAAAAGTTTTCTCTGCAAGCCAGCGGGCCTGCCATTTTTTTTCCAGCGCATGGGGATTATATTCAGGGTTCATCTTTTTATCGACCTTTACGTTTTTCCATCTTTTCCTGCTCTTCTTTACAGGCAATACACAAGGGCGCTACCGGCCGGGCTTTGAGCCGTTCGATATTAATATTCTCACCACACTCGGCGCAGACACCATAAGTACCAGCATCAATCTGATCCAAAGCTTCATTGATTTTTTTGATCAAATGCGCTTCACGACCACGAATCCTAAAGAGAAGACTGTGATCAGCATCAACGGTAGCGGCATCAACATCATCATAGAGATCGTCCTTATTGGTATGGATATCTCCATTTTTAAGCTGTTCTACCCGCGTTTCAACATCTCTCTTTTTTTCCTGCAGAATTTGGCGAAAATATTCAAGTTGTTCAGCATTCATTTCAGATCTCCATTATTCTATAGATCGTCCTCGAAAAAAACCTCAGATTTTTAATCGGCGCAGTTTATACTATAAAGGTACCAGGCAAAGCAACTAAAACCTAACAAGTCGCAACCTGAACCAAAAAGGTAACTCTTAAGGTAACTGCCCAAGCACCGCCAAGTACCCACTATAAAGCTAAAGAAAATAGCTGTGGACACCACTTCGCTTCCCATAACCGGTAACAAAATTGAATTCTGTCAGCACAACAAGACAGGTTGAGAACAGATCAAGACAACGCCTCGCAGATTGCTGATGTAATCTGTTTAACTTCGTCGGCTTCGGTAATAAAAGGGGGCATCGTATAACAAAGATTAGCAAAAGGCCGCAACCAGACACCGCGTTCCACAACCCGCTCCTGAACCCTTTTAACATCTACCGGATCGCTAGTCTCAACCACGCCGATAGCGCCCAAAACCCGAACATCCTTGACTCCAGGCAGTTCCCGACAAGGTTCAAGACCGACTTGCAAAAGGCCTTCAATTTCAGCAACCCGTTCCTGCCAGGGAGAATTTTCTAACAGATTGATACTCGCCAGAGCCACAGAACAGGCCAACGGGTTAGCCATGAAAGTCGGCCCATGCATCAACACTCCCGGCCATTTTTGCGAAATCACCTCACTGACAAAAGCCTTAGTCAGAGTCGCGGCAAAACTCATATAACCACCGGTCAAAGCTTTACCAAGACAGAGAATATCCGGCGTAATACCGGCATAATTACAAGCAAAAAGTTCCCCGGTACGGCCAAAACCGGTCGCAATCTCATCCGCAATCAGGAGCAGGTCATACTCATCGCACAACGCCCTGACCCGGCTTAAATATTGAGGATGATAAAAACGCATCCCCCCGGCCCCCTGGACAATCGGCTCTAAAATAATCGCCGCCAATTCCGCATGCCTGGCTTTAACAAGTTCTGTGATTTCATCCATTTCAGACTCGTCCCAAATCCCGGCAAAAGGAATTTGCGGAGCTTTGACAAAAAGCTGCGGCATCAACAGATCACTAAAGAGATGGTGCATCCCGTTAACCGGGTCACAAACCGACATGGTCGCAAAAGTATCACCGTGATAACCCTGGCGAATCGTCAAGAGGCGCTTTTTAGCGGGCCGCCCCAACGAAAACCAGTATTGAAGAGCCATTTTAATAGCAACTTCGACGGCCACCGACCCGGAATCACTAAAAAATACTCGGGCCAGCCCCGGCGGCGACATGGCCAGCAGTTTTTCAGCCAGAAGAACCGCCGGTTCATGCGTCAAACCGCCAAACATAACATGCGCCATCTCATCAAGTTGGCTGGTCATCGCGGCATTAAGAGCCGGATTATTATAGCCGTGAATCACGGCCCACCATGAAGACATTCCGTCAATCAGTTGGCGACCGTCATGCAGAGTCAGCCGGGTTCCGGAAGCCGACTTTACGGCATAAGGAGGAATCGGCGCCGGAGCGGCCGAATAGGGGTGCCAGAGAACTTCGGCATCCCGTTTAATCAGATCGTTATTCAGATCGTTATAATGATGGTCAGTAGGCATAACTATTTTTCCCGACCCATTTTTTTCAACTCACTATTTTTCAACTTACTATTTTCCGATCCATTATCTTCCAATCCATTATTTCTTCGACCTAATTTACCCGCAGCATCACGCTCACCGCCACGCAAAAGCTCTCGAACTTCAGAATCGCCCGCCGCGAAAGCCTCTTTGAGAAAATCGTGAGCCCGCCAATAGTCGATATCCGCGCCACAAGTAAAAAAGTCGACTGCGGCATAGCCATGTTCAGGCCAAGTGTGGATCGCCAGGTGCGACTCGGCAATAACCACCACCCCACTGATCCCGTGCGGTTGAAAACGATGAAAGACCGATTCAACAATAGTCGCCCCGGAAACCCGGGCCGCCACCATCATAAACGCCTCAATCTTCTCAGGGTTATCCAGCACCTCTTCATCACAGGAAAAAAGTTCCACCAACAGATGTCGACCCAGCACTTCCATTTTTTTTAAACCTGTTAAATTTAGAGTAGCTATTCTTAACTTTAGAGTAACTATTCAATGATCGAAACAACCGCTTTAAGTTAAAAGCGGTAAAGTTGT
>JAGGWR010000350.1 GCA_021163445.1 Candidatus Tharpella aukensis | reverse complement strand
ATGGCAAAGTAAAATGTTCAGATACGAGGCGTGCTAAACCTGAGGAATGAGGCGTACGAGTAGTACGTCGCAGTGACGAAGGTTGCAGCACAACGAAGTAGGTGGACATTTTACGACGCCATCACCCTGTGTGGCCGAAACCGCCGCTACCCCGTTCACTGTTTTCAAGATTTTCAACCAGATTCCAGTTGCAACGTGAAACCGGGGCGACAATCATTTGGGCAATACGCTCGCCATCACTAATAATAAAAACGCTTTCGCCATGATTAATCATGATCACGGAAATTTCTCCCCGATAGTCGGCATCAATGGTGCCCGGAGAGTTCACCAAGCTAATCCCGTGCTTTACGGCAAGACCGCTACGCGGCCTTATCTGAGCCTCATAACCTGACGGCAGAGCGATCGCAATTCCGGTCGGCACCATCACCCGTCGGCCCGGCGACAAAACCAGATCGTCGTCGAGTACAGCATAAAGATCCATCCCGGCCGCCTGTTCCGTCATATAACGCGGCAGATGGGCTTGAGGCCGACAACGAATAATTTTTACTTCAATCTCATTTTTCATGGTTATCTTCTTCCCTGTCCCGACAAAACCTTTACATATTGCGAAAAACATCAACATCCTGACTCAGACCCAGAACTACCAAACGATCACCATCCTGAACAATTTCATCAGGCCCGGGAATAAGTTGGCGAAATTGCTGAACCTCGCCCTCTTTTTGTTCTCGACGCTTAAACATCATCACCTGCAGGCCCAAACGGGAACGAACATCAAGAGACCTAAGGCTCTGCCCAACAAACGTCACCGGAGCCTGAACTTCAGCCATCACATAGCCATCTAAAAGATCGATCTCTTCAACTTTATCTAAAACCTGTACCGAAGATGAGATTTCGGCCCCGAGGCTGCGTTTAACAATTTCCCGGTTATAGGCTTCAGTAACCTCCCGCTGCAAGATTGCCCCAACCAGTTCACCACTGTCCGGATCCAGAATCGGCAGTTCACGGTGATCGGTATGACCGAAGAGTTTCATCACCTGGTCAAGATCGCCGTTCATAGTGACCGACGGCACCCCGGTGGTCGCCAGATCAGCGGCAACCAGCAGGTCGCTGAGATCATCCTGCTCAAGAATCGCCTGGCGAACCTCCTGCAAAGAGACCACGCCAAAAAACTTTTTCTGCTCATTAACCAAATAGTAAGAGGCGTTAGGATAATTGACAACCAGCTCCAAAAGTTTACGAAATCCAAGCCCCGGAGCGATAGTTTTGGGTTTGTCATCACAAAAATCGGCAACCTTCAAAGAGCGCAGCACATTAAGTTCCCGACCGCGAAAAAGATCGACTCCACGCCCCACCAGTTTTATCGTATAGATCGACTCCTTCTTCAATTTGATCGCCAACAACGTAGCAATAATCGTCGAGATCATCAGCGGCAAAATGATCTTGTAATCATTAGTCATTTCAAAAATGATCAATATCGCAGTAATTGGCGCATGAGTCGCAGCGGCAACCACCGCCCCCATACCCACCATGGCATAGGCCCCGGAAGAGGCCGACATGGACGGCATCACCATGTGAACTAAAGAGCCAAAAAAACCACCGGTCATCGTCCCGATAAAAAGGGATGGCGCAAAAATACCGCCGGAGCCCCCCGATCCCAGACTTAAACTGGTCGCTATAATCTTGGCAAAAACCAAACCCAGCATCAGCACCCACGAAAGCTGCCCGAGCAGAGCCATATTCATGCTGTTGTAGCCCACGCCATAGACCCCAGGAACTAAAAGTCCGAAACAACCAAGTAAAAAGCCCCCGATAACGGTTTTCACAACCCCCGGAAGTTTGAGATGATCATCAAAAAAATCTTCGGAAAAACTTAAGACCTGAATAAAAAGCAGTGCTACCAAACCCGACAACAACCCTAAAATGGCATAAGGAATCAGTTCAATGGGACTGACCAGATGATAGGCCGGCACTTCGAAAGCTGGAAAATTACCAAGAAAATGACGGGAGACCACAGTCGCCATCACCGACGAGATAACAATCGGGCTAAACTGAGCAACGCCAAAATCGGCCAAGATAATCTCGACACTGAAAAGGGCTCCGGCCATCGGCGCGTTAAAGGCGGCAGCAATCCCTGCCGCCGCACCACAGGCAACAAAAACCTTGGTTCGCTGAGCATTAACTTTAAGAAACTGCCCCACCGTCGAACCGATTGAGGAGCCAATCTGAATAACCGGCCCTTCACGGCCGACTGAGCCTCCCGATGCGATACAGATCGATGAAGCAAAAAGCTTGGCCACCGCCACTCGCGGGCGAATCCGACCATCGCGTAAAGCTATCGCTTCCATTACTTCCGGCACCCCATGACCTTTGGCTTCGGGAGCAAAAAAGTAGACAATCAAGCCAACCAGAAAAGCGCCACCGGTGGGTATGGCAATTTTCAGGTAGTAAGGAACCTGTCTAAGATACTCTAGATCAAGATTACCAGTACCCCAGAAAAGCTGAGTAAAAACTTTAATCAGATATTGAATACCAACCGCACCAAGACCACCCAGAACTCCGATGATTACGGCGATAATCACCATAAAGATATGTTCCGTAGAACGAAACTGGGCCATCGATTCATTAAAAACAGTAATTAATTTTTTATGCACGTAAGAACCAACCCATTTTCATCAGAAGACTATTCGATTATTTTTAAATTCACTAATCATAACAAGTATTTTCCGCCATTCGGAAACTTCAACCCCACAGGTATATTTATCATTACGAAACCAAGTCAACTGACGTTTGGCATAACGGCGAGTGGCCTGTTTGATGTCGGCAACCGCCTGATCCAAGGGAATACGACCCGCAAGATAGTCGTTTATCTGCCGGTAACCGATACTCTTTAAAGGTTTAAGCTCAGCCCCGAAACCTTTTTCAAGCAGCCCTTTAACCTCATCAACCAACCCCTTTTCCAACATAACCTCAACCCGTTGATTAATCCGTTGATAGAGCTGTTCCCGCTCAAGATCAAGAAAAATATGCAGAAATCGATAACGCGGATTAAGAAAGCGGTGCTGCTCCTGAAAATAGGCCAGACTCTTGCCCGTGCTCAAAATCGTCTCCAGAGCCCGCAAGACCCGGATTCGATCCCGGGGCGCTAGCCGAGCCGCCATCGGCTCATCAATACGAGCCAGTTCAGCATGTAGCGCTTCACTACCCTCTAAAACCAGACGCCCCTCAAGCTCAGCCCGTACCCCGGCATCAATGTCGGGCATTGGACAAAGGCCAAAAAGCAGAGCCCGAAGATAGAGACCGGTTCCGCCAACGACCAGAGGCAGACGCCCGCGCGAACTAATTTCAGCAATCACGGCATCGGCCCGAACCTGAAAACCGGTCGCATTAAAAGACTGATCCGGGTCAAGGATATCGAAGAGATGGTGCGACACCAAACTTCGTTCCTCAAGATCCGGTTTGGCCGTACCGATATCAAGATAGCGATAGACCTGCAAAGAATCCCCGTTGACGATTTCGGCCCGGCACTCTCGCGCCACCTCCAGTGCAACCGCACTCTTACCGACCGCTGTCGGCCCGGAGAGCAAAACTATTTCCGGTAGCCGGGAATGATTTTCCACGATCTTTACCACCTTTAAAATCTAACTCGGAATACCAGGAACCAAAATGATCGCCCATATTTGTGTCCATTTGTGTTCATTTGTGATCCCCTTTTTTAACCACAGATAGACACCAATAAACACAGATAATGCATTAATAATCCAACCACTCAATCTCAACTTCACTACCGGCCCGAGCGCCCTCGGTGCCTCCTGGCTGCATCACCAGACAGTTACCGAGAACCATCGAGTTAAGAATACCTGAGCCCTGAGCCCCGGTTAGTTTTACCGTCAAACGCCCATCTTTATCGCGCTCGGCAACGCCGCGCGCATAATGACGCCGGTTACCGGGAGTCGACATATCTT